>CAMKZP010000073.1 GCA_946477805.1 uncultured Enterobacter sp. | reverse complement strand
GTTTGCCCGCGACGGATGAGGAGAGCGCCAGGCCCAGGCTCAGCAGGCCGAAGGAGAACGCCACCTGGCTGACGGGGGCACCGAGCTTATCGGAAAGCGCGCTGTTAAACAGGCTCCAGGTGTAGACCGAGCCCAGCGCAAACTGGGTAACGATGGTGCCGAAAAGCGTCATCCAGCGCGTGCGGTTATAGGTTGAGGTATTCATGGCCGTTGTCCTGCAAGAGAAATTAAGGAAATTCGCTAAGGACAACGATAAACAAAACCCCAGCGCACAGGGGGTAAAACGGCATGAAGTGCAGAAGAAACGGAATGAAATGCCTGGAATCGGGAATGAACGACCTTGCCGGAGAATGAAGCGACAATCTGTTAGTGGCCACTATCGCCACACTCCCCGCCATTATTGTATTTAAGATGTTAACGTATCGTTTAAAAAAGTCACAACGCTAAAATTTTGCACTGACCCCGAGGGTATACATAAACTCTTCCCCCATCGTCGTATTATCTACCTGAGCCAGCGAAGCCTGCGCCCAGGGGCGAAGTGCGCCATACCGGGTATCGACGCGCCAGCCCAGAGAGCTGACGCTGGCATGCCAGAGCGGTTCGGTAAGCGACTGCGTCGTCATCGTATCGCTATAGTCGTTACTCATTGCCGGGGCCGTAGCATCATAGCGCCAGGCCATCACTGGCCCGGTGGTGACATGCCCCGATACGGGAATATTCCAGCCCACGCTCAGCGTGCCGGACGCGTCCGCCGCCGTATTAAGCGAAAATCCCGCGGCGTTCTGCGACGAATTAATACGTTCCGCAAGAATGTCTTCATAACGCGGTTGGTGATCGGCGTCCCATGTATAGCGTTCCGCCGTATTACTTTGCGCGTCTGAAACGATATATTCCTGTTGCCAGGCAGAAGCTGTGCTACAAAAAAGCGACCACGCTAAGACACCCGCCAGGCCTGAACAAGCATGGCGACCGCTGATTATTTTTATCATCATCAAAGCGACTCCAGAAAGAGCCGAATTCGGCGATATTAGTCATTGTTTGAAAAGAGGTATGAGGGCCTATAGCCCTGTATTAACTATTGTCTTTTTAACAAGCACGTCAAGCCAGATGGATTGAAAATTTTGCGATACCGAATCAATAAGGGAGATGACCTATGCAACGTTGCGGCTGGGTAAGCCAGGATCAGCTTTATATCGACTATCACGACCAAGAATGGGGTGTGCCGGAAACCGACGGTAAAAAACTCTTTGAGATGATCTGCCTGGAAGGCCAGCAGGCCGGTTTATCGTGGATAACCGTCCTGAAAAAGCGTGAAAATTACCGCCGCGTCTTCCACCGGTTCGATCCCCATGCCGTCGCGGCAATGACCGAAGAGGACGTAGAAAGGCTGGTTCTGGATGCCGGTATTATCCGCCATCGCGGTAAAATTCAGGCCATTATCGGTAACGCGCGCGCCTGGCTGGCGATGGAACAAAACGGCGAGCCGTTTGCTGAATTTGTCTGGTCGTTTGTGGATAACGAACCCAAAATCACCCGGGCCGCCACGCTTGCGGAAATCCCCACGTCAACTGCCGCCTCGGATGCGCTCTCAAAAGCCCTCAAGAAACGAGGCTTCAAGTTTGTCGGCACGACCATCTGCTACTCCTTTATGCAGGCCTGTGGTCTGGTTAATGACCACATCACGGGCTGCTTCTGTCACCCCGGGGGCCACCATGATCCACAAATGGCAAAGTGAGAATACCGAGCCGCTGCTGCATTTATGGCTGGAAAGCACCACGGAGGCGCATCCGTTTATTGATGCCGATTACTGGAAAGAGAATGAAGCCCTGGTGCGGGACGTTTATCTGCCCTCGGCGGAAACCTGGGTCTGGGATGAGGACGGGAAGCCGCGCGGGTTTGTGAGCGTGATGCAGTCCCAGCTCGTCGGCGCGCTGTTTGTTGCGCCGGACTTTATCGGAAAGGGGATCGGGCGTGCGCTGCTGAACCACGTTCAGCAGCGCTATCCCTGTTTAACCCTGGAGGTGTATCAAAAGAACGAGCGGGCGGTGAATTTCTACCATGCGCAGGGCTTTCGCATCGAAGACAGCGCCTGGCAGGACGATACCCAACACCCGACGTGGATTATGAGCTGGCAGGCGGATCAAACGCCGTTAGGGTAAGCTCTGGCCCCTCATACTTCTCGACCCACGCCAGCGCCGTATTCCCGGCGCAGCCGTTCCCCAGCTTCGAGCTGGGGAGATCTTTGGTCAACACGTTGACCGCGCCGTTCTTACAGATGCCGCCTTCGTTAAGCGCCAGATCCGGCCATGCGCCCTGATGAATGCAGAGCACGCCCGGGCGAATGCCGTCGGTCACGACTGCACCTGCCAGCACCTGCCCGCGCGCGTTCCAGACGCGAACAACATCTCCGCTCACAATTCCGCGCGCTTTTGCATCCGCGGTATTCAGGGTGATCGGCTCACGCCCGGCGACCGCATACTGCTCGCGCAGCGACGTAAAGTTGAGCTGGCTGTGCAGGCGGTGCGCCGGATGCGCGGAAAGCACCTGCAGCTGTTCCGGCTGCGCGTTGCCCTGCCATTCGTCCGGCTCCAGCCATTTTGGATGCGGCGGGCAGTCAGCATAGTTAAAGCTGGCGATGCGCTCACTGTGAATGACGATCTTCCCGCTCTCGGTTTTCAGCGGATAGTTTTGCGGATCGCGGCGGAAATCCGCAAAACGGACAAACTGCGCGTTCTGCTCGCTCTCCGGCATTTCAAAAATTTCGTTCGCTTCCCAGAACGCGGCAAAGGGCGGCAGCGTCACGCCCTGGGCGGCGCCGCGCTGCGCGGCAATCTGGTAGAAGGTTTCCAGCCATTGCAGGTCCGTTTTCCCCTCGGTAAAGCGTTCCCGACCGCCGGTTTCCCATAGCTCGCTCAGATCGGCAAATACCTCGAAATCATCACGCGCTTCATCCCGCGGGGCCACAACGCGCTTCATCGGCACCATGTGCTGGTTGCTGTAGTCGCCGGTCATCGTGAGATCGTTACGCTCAAACGAGGTGGTGGCAGGCAGAACGATATCGGCATGCCTGGCCGACGCGGTCCAGAAACACTCAGAGATCACCACCAGCTCCGGCTTCTGCCAGGCGCGGATCAGGCGGTTGGTATCCTGATGATGGGTAAAATTCGCACCACCCGCCCACCAGACAAATTTGATATCAGGGAAGTGGCGATCCAGCCCGTTGTGCTGATAAAACCCGCCCGGGCTTTCCAGCGCCTCAACGATGCGCGCTACCGGAATTTTATCGACCGCGTCCACGCCGCCCGGCACCGAGCCTTGCATGGAGGCCAGCACCGCCGCTTTGCGCGTTGGGTTGCCGCCGTTCGCGAAATGATAAGAGAGGCCAAACCCGCCGCCCGGGGTACCAATTTGCCCAAGCAACGCGGCAAGCGTGACCAGCATCCAGTGTTTCTGCTCGCCAAACTGCTGGCGCTGCATCCCCCAGCCGGACATCAGCATCGTGGTATTATGATGGAATAATTCTGCCAGTTCGCGGATTTTCGCTGCAGCAACGCCGCAGATCGCCTCAGCCCACTCTGCCGTCTTCGCCGTGCCGTCCGCTTTGCCCGTCAGGTAACCGGCAAAGGTGTCAAAACCCGTGGTGCAGCGCGTGAGGAAATCGGTATCATGCCAGCCGTTCTCAAGGAGCGTGTGGGCAATGCCCAGCATCATCGCGACGTCGGTGCCCATGTGCGGGGCGATCCACTCGGCGCTGTCGCCGAGAAAATCCATGGTTTCGGAGCGCATAGGATCGATGCAGATAATACGTTTACCGCTTTTGCGCAGCGCGTCGAAGTAGGAAATGCCCTGCTCGTCGGAGGCGTTCCACGCAATTTTCAGCGTGTTGAGCGGATTAGCGCTCCACAGCACCACCACGTCGGTGTGTTCCAGCACCAGCGGCCAGCTGGTCTGCTGCTGGTAAACTTCATTCCCCCCCACCACGTACGGCATGATCGCCTGCGCCGCGCCGGTCGAGTAATCACCCAGATGGCCGGTATAGCCACCCGCCAGGCTCATATAGCGCTGAAGCAGGGTCGAGGCTTTATGCAGCACGCCGTTAGAACGCCAGCCGTAAGAACCGGCAAAAATGGACGACGGGCCATAGCTGTCGCGAATGCGCTTGTGCTGAGCGTGGATCAACGCCAGGGCGTCATCCCAGCTCACGCGGACAAACTCATCCTGCCCGCGGATGCCCTGTGGCTTATCCGGTGACGCCAGAAAACCTTTGCGCACCATCGGCCACCGCACGCGCGTTTTGCTGTGCACCTGTTCGCGAACCACGGTTTGCAAAGAGTTAGGGTGTTGCGAAGGCAACGCTCCGCGGGACGACAGCACATTTTCGCCGTCGGTTTCGACCAGCATCGGCCCCCAGTGGGCGGCGGTCAGAATGGTTTTTGTAGAGGTGCTCAAAGCGTGCGCTCCTGGTTGCGTGCAGGTTGACGGCCTTCTTGCTGAGGCTGTTTATGGTTAGTCACAAATTTCAGAGTTATACACTGAATTTTCTCCGTATCCGGACGTCATAATCAACTGCCACGCGCGTCGTGGCAAAGAATAAAAAGGATTAAGGAAAGAAGATGAAAAAACGCGTACTCGTTATTGCCGCTCTGGTGAGCGGCGCCCTTGCTGTTTCTGGCTGCACAACCAACCCTTACACCGGTGAACGCGAAGCAGGTAAATCCGGCATCGGCGCGGGCATCGGCTCGCTGGTTGGGGCCGGCGTTGGCGCCCTCTCCTCCTCCAAAAAAGATCGCGGTAAAGGCGCGCTGATTGGCGCAGCGGCAGGGGCAGCCCTGGGCGGCGGGGTCGGTTATTACATGGATGTCCAGGAAGCGAAACTGCGTGACAAAATGAAGGGAACCGGCGTGAGCGTGACGCGTAGCGGTGACAATATCATCCTGAACATGCCAAACAACGTGACCTTCGACAGCAGCAGCGCAACGCTGAAACCGGCTGGGGCAAACACCCTGACCGGCGTGGCGATGGTGCTGAAAGAGTACAACAAAACCGCCGTGAACGTGACTGGCTACACCGACAGCACCGGCAGCCAGGACCTGAACATGCGCCTGTCCCAGCAGCGCGCCGATTCCGTCGCCAGCTCGCTGATAACCCAGGGCGTTGAAGCGACACGCATTCGCACCAGCGGCATGGGGCCTGCAAACCCAATCGCCAGCAACAGCACGGCGGAAGGCAAAGCGCAGAACCGTCGCGTAGAGATTACGTTAAGTCCTGTGCAGTAATCGTCTTGCCTCTTCTCCCTGTTGGAGAGGGCCGGGGTGAGGGCATCAGACCGCAAACCCCGGCATGAACCACTTGCCATCGTTGATTTTCCCGCTAAGGTGTTCTCACTAAAGTGAGGGAAATCAGCGATGAGCAAATCAACACGGGCGACCATCAGCGACGTGGCGAAAGCCGCTAAAACCGGTAAAACCAGCATCTCACGCTACCTCAACGGCGAGAAACACCTGCTGTCCGACGCGCTGCTGGCCCGCATTGAGCAGGCCATCGCCGACCTCGACTACCGTCCCAGCATCATGGCGCGCGGCCTCAAGCGCGGGCGCACCCGGCTTATTGGGCTGATCATCGCCGATATCACCAACCCATACTCTGTTAACGTGCTGAGCGGCATCGAAGCCGCCTGCCGCGAAAAAGGCTTTACCCCGCTGGTGTGTAACACCAACAACGAAGTGGATCAGGAGCTGCATTACCTCGATCTGCTGCGCAGTTACCAGGTCGAAGGGATTGTGGTCAACGCCGTTGGCATGCGCGAAGAGGGGCTAAACCGCCTGCAGCAGTCTTCCCTGCCGATGGTGCTTATCGATCGCAAAATTCCCGAATTTGCCTGTGACGTGGTCGGCCTGGATAACACCCAGGCCGCGACCACCGCAACCGAACACCTTATCGAGCAGGGCTTTGAAGCAGTGCTGTTCCTGAGCGAACCGCTGGGAACGGTTAATACGCGTCGCGAACGCTTGAGTGCCTTTCACGCCACGCTGGCCCGCTATCCCGGGGTGATTGCCGAAAATGCCGAAACGCCCCTGCACGAAGCCGACCAGATTGATAACGCCCTGCGTCAGTTCCACACCCGCCACCGCGGAATGCGCAAAGCGGTCATCTCCGCCAACGGTGCGTTAACGCTGCAGGTTGCGCGCTCCCTGAAACGCATTGGCCTGCACTGGGGTAGCGACATTGGCCTTCTGGGCTTCGACGAGCTGGAGTGGGCTGAGCTGGCAGGAGTGGGTATCACCACTCTCAAGCAGCCCACGTGGCAAATCGGCTATGCCGCCGTTGAGCAGGTGGTTCGCCGTATCGAAGGGGCCAGCGACGCCGTGCGCGAGCAGGTCTTTTCCGGCGAACTGATCGTTCGGGGTTCTACCGCCCGTTAACGTCCCTTCGTGATACCGATCATAAATTCAACATCCTGATCTTTTCTTTGGAACCGGTTCCATCTAGCGTAATACTATCGATGACGCGATGGAGTCTGGTAATGAGCAGGAAAATAATGGTGGTCACCGCCGCTTATGGCGCGGACCAGGTGCGACAGGCTGGCGGCCAGCGGGCAATACTTCCGGTGATTGCAGGCGCTGGCGCCGACGGCGTAGAAATTCGCCGCGAGCTGTTCAACGGTGACGAGCTGCTGGCGCTGC
Organism: uncultured Enterobacter sp.; assembly: GCA_946477805.1. Taxonomy (GTDB): domain Bacteria; phylum Pseudomonadota; class Gammaproteobacteria; order Enterobacterales; family Enterobacteriaceae; genus Enterobacter. The sequence continues at coordinate 4,179 of CAMKZP010000073.1, read as the reverse complement.
CTGCGCTCGGAGAATCAATCGAGCTGCTGGGCCTGCTGGCCTGCTATTCCGCGCCCGCCGCCCTGTTTATGCCTGATGGCACGCTCAACCCGGACCTTCCACGCTATCTGGCCGAAGCCTGCACGCTCAACGCGCTGTGGCTGAAAGTCTCGCTGGGCCATTTTAGCGACAAACACTCGCTTGAGGCCCTGCGCGTTTTGCTCGAGGAAAGCGGCATGACGCTGGTGGTGGAAAATGACCAGACCGACTGCGGGCAGCTCGCCCCCATGCAGCGCTTCAAGGCCGCCTGCCGGGTGATGGCGCTCCCCGTTACCCTGACGTTCGATATGGGCAACTGGCTATGGGTCGGAGATTCACCCGAAGAAGCCGCGCGTCATCTGGCACCTGCCGTGAGTTATATCCACGTAAAAGCCGCCGTTCCGCACCGGGGCCAGCTCCGCGCCGTTGCGCCGGACCGCACCGACACGCGCTGGCTGGACCTGCTTAATCAGCTCCCGGCCGACGCCCCGCGCGGGATCGAGTTTCCGCTGGAAGGGGCGGATTTAACGGCCGTCACCCGTCATTACGTCAACCTGCTGCGCGAGGAGTAAATCATGCACAAGACGCTGGATGTCATCACCATCGGCGAGGCGATGGCGATGTTTGTGGCCACCGAAACGGGCGAGCTGAGCGCGGTGGAACGCTTTATGAAACGCGTGGCGGGAGCCGAGCTGAACGTCGCGACGGGGCTGGCCCGCCTCGGCCTGAACGTCGGCTGGGTCAGCCGCGTGGGGGACGACAGCTTTGGTCATTTCATTCTCGACTCACTGAAAAAAGAGGGGATTGATGCCGCAGGCGTCACGCTCGACGGACGCTATGCCACAGGGTTTCAGCTGAAATCTAAGGTCGAAAATGGAACCGATCCCATTGTGGAGTACTTCCGTAAAGGATCGGCAGCCAGCCACCTCTCCGTTGATGACTATCACGCTGCGTATTTCTCCTCCGCGCGCCATCTGCACCTGAGCGGCGTAGCGGCCGCGCTGTCTGCCAGCTCGTACGATTTACTCGATCGCGCCGCCGCCACTATGAAGGCGCAGGGCAAAACGATCTCTTTCGATCCGAACCTGCGCCCGGTGCTGTGGAAAAGCGAAGCCGAGATGGTTGAGAAGCTGAACCGCCTGGCGTTCCAGGCCGACTGGGTGCTGCCCGGCGTTAAGGAAGGGATGATCCTGACCGGGAAAAACACTCCGGAAGGAATTGCGGATTTTTACCTGAACAAAGGGGTAAAAGCCGTGGTGTTAAAAACCGGTGCCGACGGCGCATGGTTCAAAACGGCCGACGGTGAACAGGGTGCGGTCGCAGCGGTGAACGTCGAGAACGTGGTCGACACCGTGGGCGCGGGCGATGGCTTTGCCGTAGGGGTGATTAGCGCCCTGCTGGAAGGCAAAACCTTGTCTCAGGCCGTATCGCGCGGCAACAAAATTGGCTCGCTGGCAATTCAGGTTCAGGGAGACAGCGAAGGATTACCCACCCGCGCACAGCTCAACGAATAATCCCCTCGCCCCGCGAGAGCCCCCCTCCGGGGAGAGGGCCAGGGTGAGAGGGTAACCACCTCAACAACAGAGGCAAGCCTATGAACAGTTCGACCAATGCAGCAAAACGCTGGTGGTACATCATGCCAATCGTGTTTATCACGTACAGCCTGGCGTACCTCGATCGTGCCAACTTCAGTTTCGCATCCGCCGCGGGGATCACCGAAGACCTTGGGATCACCAAAGGCGTTTCATCCCTGCTGGGTGCCCTTTTCTTCCTCGGCTACTTCTTCTTCCAGATCCCCGGCGCGATCTACGCCGAACGCCGCAGCGTGCGCAAGCTGATCTTCGTCTGCCTGATTTTGTGGGGCGGCTGTGCGTCCCTGACCGGCGTGGTGAATAATATTCCTGCGCTGGCCGCCATTCGCTTTATCCTCGGGGTGGTGGAGGCGGCGGTCATGCCGGCGATGCTTATCTACATCAGCAACTGGTTCACAAAATCCGAACGCTCGCGCGCTAACACCTTTCTGATCCTCGGCAACCCGGTCACGGTGCTGTGGATGTCGGTGGTCTCCGGCTACCTGATACAGTCCTTTGGCTGGCGTGAAATGTTTATCATCGAAGGCGTGCCAGCGGTAATTTGGGCGTTCTGCTGGTGGGTGCTGGTAAAAGATAAGCCCGCGCAGGCGAAATGGCTCTCTGAAGACGAAAAAGCCGCGCTGCAGGCGCAGCTGGATAAAGAGCAGCAGGGCCTGAAAGCGGTGCGTAACTACGGTGAAGCCTTCCGCTCCCGTAACGTCATTCTGCTGTGCGCACAGTATTTTACCTGGAGCATTGGGGTGTATGGCTTTGTGCTGTGGCTGCCTTCCATTATCCGCAGCGGCGGTGAAAACCTCGGCATGGTCGAAGTGGGCTGGCTGTCGTCTGTGCCTTATCTGGCCGCCACCATCGCGATGATTGTCGCATCGTGGGCATCGGACAAACTGCAAAACCGTAAGCTTTTCGTCTGGCCACTGCTGCTGATCGCTGCCTTTGCCTTTATTGGCTCCTGGGCCGCCGGGCCTGACCACTTCTGGATCTCCTACACGCTGCTGGTGATTGCCGGTGCAGCGATGTACGCCCCGTACGGGCCGTTCTTCGCTATCATCCCGGAAATGCTGCCGCGTAACGTGGCGGGCGGCGCAATGGCATTAATCAACAGTATGGGTGCGCTGGGCTCGTTCTTTGGCTCCTGGTTTGTCGGCTACCTGAACGGAACAACCGGCAGCCCGTCGGCTTCGTACATATTTATGGGGGTAGCGCTTTTCACCTCGGTGTGGCTTACTCTGATTGTTAAGCCTGCTAATAATCAACAACACCCTGTCGGCGCACGACACGCCTGAACCCTTTATAATCAACGGAGATTAGCATGAAGCCGTCCGTCATTTTGTACAAAGCACTGCCTGAAGATCTGCAAAAACGCCTGGAGGAACGCTTCACCGTCACGCAGGTGAAAAACCTCAGCCCGGACACCGTGGCGCAGCACGCTGAGGCGTTCGCTAACGCCGAAGGTTTGCTGGGTTCAAGCGAAAAAGTGGATGTCGCCCTGCTGGACAAAATGCCGAAGCTGCGTGCGACCTCGACCATTTCCGTGGGTTACGACAACTTCGACCTGGATGCCCTTAACGAACGCAAAATTCTGCTGATGCATACGCCGCATGCCCTGACGGAAACCGTGGCCGACACGCTGATGGCACTGGTACTCAGCACCGCCCGCCGCGTGGTGGAAGTGGCCGAGCGCGTCAAAGCAGGCGAGTGGACAAAGAGCATTGGCCCGGACTGGTTCGGCGTGGACGTTCACGGCAAAACCCTGGGAATTGTGGGCATGGGGCGCATCGGTATGGCGCTGGCACAGCGCGCGCATTTCGGCTTTAACATGCCGATTCTCTACAACGCGCGTCGCCATCATCGTGAAGCCGAAGAACGCTTTAACGCCCGCTACTGTGAGCTTGATACCCTGCTGCAGGAAGCGGACTACGTCTGCCTGATCCTGCCGCTGACGGAGGAGACCCATCATCTCATCGGCAAATCTGCATTTGAGAAGATGAAGAAATCGGCCATATTCATTAACGCTGGCCGGGGCCCGGTGGTGGACGAAAATGCGCTGATTGAGGCTTTGCAAAACGGTGAGATCCACGCTGCCGGTCTGGACGTGTTTGAGCAGGAGCCGCTGCCGGTTGATTCCCCGCTGCTTACGCTGCCAAACGTTGTCGCCCTGCCCCATATCGGTTCAGCAACGCACGAAACGCGCTACAGCATGGCGGCTACCGCGGTGGACAACCTGATCGCCGCGCTGGGCGGAAAAGTTGAGAGAAACTGCGTGAACCCGCAGATCCAATAGCTGAGAGTAGAAATGAAAAAACCCGCCAGAAGGCGGGTTTTTGAATTTTGTGCTACTGGGTTGGAAGCTTACAGGCTTACAACGTTACCAGCTGCTGGGCCTTTAGCGCCGCTTTCGATGGTGAAGGACACTTTCTGACCTTCGTCCAGAGATTTGTAGCCATCGTTCTGGATAGCAGAGAAGTGTACGAACACGTCTTTTGAGCCATCGTCAGGAGTGATGAAGCCGAAACCTTTATCAGCGTTGAACCATTTTACCAGACCAGTCATTTTACCAGACATAGAAATT
>CAMKZP010000072.1 GCA_946477805.1 uncultured Enterobacter sp. | reverse complement strand
GGGCTTGTCTCAGCTCTATGGCATACTGTTTGCCATTCCGATCCGCAAAGGCTGGGTGCGTGACTAACCCCGGTCTGACAGGTTACACTTGAGCCCCCGCCCCGCGGGGGCTCACTTTTATACCCCGAGGAACTATGGAAACACGACGCGATGACCGCATTGCTCAGCTGCTGCAGGCGCTGAAGCGCAGCGATAAGCTGCACCTCAAGGAAGCCGCGGCTCTGCTGGGCGTTTCTGAGATGACCATACGTCGTGACCTGAACAGCGACAGCGCGCCCGTTGTGCTGTTGGGCGGGTATATCGTGCTTGAGCCGCGAAGCGCCAGCCATTATTTGATAAGCGACCAGAAAACGCGCCTTGTTGAAGAGAAGCGCAAAGCGGCACGGCTGGCCGCCACGCTGGTGCAAGCGCATCAAACCCTGTTTTTTGACTGCGGGACCACGACGCCGTGGATAATCGAAGCCATCGACAGCAGCATCCCGTTTACCGCCGTCTGCTACTCCCTGAACACCTTCCTGGCCCTGCAGGAGAAGCCCGAATGCCGGGCGATCCTCTGCGGGGGCGAGTTTCACGCCAGCAACGCCATTTTCAAACCGCTCAATCTTCAGGATACGCTGAGCCACCTGTGCCCGGACATCGCGTTTTACTCTGCGGCGGGGGTGAACGTGCGTCAGGGGGCAACCTGTTTTAACCTTGAAGAGCTGCCGGTGAAGCACTGGGCGCTGAACGCCGCGCAGCACCATGTGCTGGTGGTCGATCACAGCAAGTTCGGCAAGGTGCGTCCGGCAAGAATGGGCGAGCTGGCACAGTTTGATGCCATCGTCAGTGATTGTCGTCCGGATGACGAGCTGGTGGCGTACGCGAAGGCGCAGCAGGTGAAGCTGATGTATTGAGAGGGGTGCGGCCTGATGCCATCACCCCGGCCCTCTCCCACAGGGAGAGGGCGAAAAACCATAAGGTTTAGCTAAACCATTTCCCAAACCAGCCGTGGAATTTCATCATCACGAAGTCCCACATCCGGCTAAAGAAACCGCCCTCTTCCACCGCTTCCATCACGATCAGCGGACGCTGTTCAATCGATTTGCCGTTAAGCTGGAAATCAATCGTCCCGACGACCTGGCCCTTTTTCAGCGGCGCGGTGAGCTGCGGGTCGGTCAGGGTATAGCTGGCCTTCAGGTTTTTCAGCTGACCGCGAGGAATCGTCACGGAGCCCGCTTCGCCTGCGCCCAGGTTTACCTCGCTCTTGTCACCAAACCACACGCGCTGGCTGATGAACGTGGCGTCCGGCTTGATCGGCGTAACCGTTTCGAAGAAGCGGAAGCCCCATGTCAGCAGTTTTTCTGATTCGTTAAAGCGGATACGGTCCGTTTTAGTGCCGAGCACCACGGAGACCAGGCGCATATCGCCCTGCGTGGCAGAAGCCACCAGGTTATAACCCGCTCCGGCCGTGGTGCCGGTTTTCATCCCGTCCACGTTGACGTTGCTGCTCCACAGCAGACGGTTGCGGTTCTGCTGGCGGATCTTATTGAAGGTAAACTCTTTTTCTTTGTGGATAGCGTATTCTTCCGGCACGTCATGAATCAGCGCTTTGCCCAGCAGCGCCATGTCGCGCGCGGTGCTGAACTGACCCGGCGCATCCAGGCCGTGAACCGTTTTAAATGTCGTGTTGGTTAAGCCCAATTTTTGCGCGTAACCATTCATCAGACCAATGAAAGAATCCTGGCTGCCGGCAACATAATCGGCCAGCGCGATGCAGGCATCATTGCCCGACTGAATAATCACCCCTTTATTCAGATCGGAAACCGAGACCCTATCGCCGGGTTTGAGGAACATCACCGAAGAGCCGCGCAGCGCCGGGTTCCCGGTCGCCCAGGCATCTTTCCCGACGGTGACCATATCATCAAGCTTGATTTTACCGGCTTTCAGCGCCTGCCCGACCACGTAGCTGGTCATAATCTTCGTCAGGCTGGCCGGGTCGAGTTTTTCGTCGGCGTTACCTTCCGCCAATACCTTACCGCTGGCGTAATCCATCAGGATCCAGGCACGTGCATCGACAGGAGGCGCTTCGGGCGCCGCCTGCTCTGCTGCATAAAGCGTTGGGGAAAAAAGGAAAAGCAGCGCAGAGCCTGCCGCCAGTCTGCGCAGAGAGGAAGTTTTTTGCGTCATAAATGCCACCCGAGTGTCCTTTCTAAAAATCACGTCACAATCACCGTGTCGCAAGAAGCGATGAGTAATAGCGCACTACAGCGTTCAAAGAAACCTAAACCAGGTAAAGTTTTTAAAGTTTATGCAATAACATTCAGATACGCTTTGATTCATACGAATTATTTGTCCCCTGTTGCGTAATGGTGAGGTTTATTTCACCATGGCACATCGCGGGTTCGGATTCATCATTCATCGGGAGTAAACATGATTACGCTGTGGGGCAGGAACAACTCAACCAACGTGAAGAAAGTGCTCTGGACGCTGGAAGAGCTTGATTTACCGTTTAAGCAGGTGATGGCAGGGCTGCAGTTTGGCGTCAACAAAGAGGCTGACTACCTGGCCATGAACCCGAACGGCCTGGTGCCGCTGCTGCGTGATGATGAAACGGACGCGACGCTGTGGGAGTCCAATACGATTGTGCGTTATCTTGCCGCTCAGTACGGCCAGAGCAGGCTGTGGGACGACAGCCCGGTACGGCGCGCGCAGGGTGAAAAGTGGATGGACTGGGCAAACCAGACGCTCTCGCCGACCCACCGCGTGATCCTGATGGGGCTCGTCAGAACGCCGGAGGCCGAGCGTGATTATCCCGCCATCCACGCCGCCCAGGACGCCTGCGAAGGCCTGTTCGCGATGATGGACGACGAGCTGTCGAAGCACGCCTGGTTCTCCGGTGACGCATTCGGCGTGGGAGATATCGCCGTTGCGCCCTTCGTCTGGAACCTGACCAACATGGGGCTGAAATGGACGCCGCGCCCTCACCTTGAACGCTGGCTCCAGCAGCTCAGCGATCGCCCGGCATACCGCAACGTGGTGATGATCCCGGTAACCTGATCACGCCCCGGACGGGCTGACCTTCAGCAGCTGCCCGTCCGTTTCATCGGTCAGCACGTACAGATACCCATCCGGTCCAACCCGCACGTCGCGGATACGCTGGTCCCTGTCGCCCAGAATGCGCCCGTCCTCGGTCACCTTATTGCCGTCCACGCTCAGCACGATAACGTCTTTCTCTTTCAGCGCGCCGATGAACAGCTTGTTTTTCCACTGCGGGAAGACGTCGCTATGGTAGAACGCCATGCCGCTTACCGCGGGGGATACCTTCCAGACGAACAGCGGTTTTTCGGTGCCCTCAGCGTGCTCGCCCTTCGCCTCCGGGATTTTCAGGCCGCTGTAGTTTATGCCGTGCGTCGCCAGCGGCCAGCCGTAGTTTTTGCCTTTCTCAGGGATGTTAATTTCATCCCCGCCGCGCGGGCCGTGCTCGTTGAGCCACAGCGCGTCGCTCCACGGGTTCATCGCCATCCCCTGCGGGTTGCGAATGCCGTACGACCAGATTTCAGGCCGCGCGCCAGAGGTGTTCACAAACGGGTTGTCGGATGGCACTTTCCCGTCTTGCGTCAGGCGCACCACTTTACCCTGCAGTTTATCCAGATCCTGCGCCGTCGGGCGCTGGTTGTTTTCACCCAGGCCAATAAACAGATAGCCTTTGCCGTCGAAGACCAGACGCCCGCCAAAGTGGTTGCCGGTGGAGAGTTTCGGCATCTGGCGGAACACGACCTGGAAGGCTTCGATGCGCGAGAAATCGTCGCTCAGCCGACCGTAGCCCACCGCCGTTCCGGCTTTCCCGTCCTCCCCCGCTTCGGCATAGCTCAGCCAGACGCGGCGGGATTTTTCAAAATCCGGGGCCAGCACCACGTCCAGCAGGCCGCCCTGACCGTTCGCCCACACCCGCGGCACGCCGACAATCGGATCGGACAGCCCTTTCCCCGCCTGCCAGCGCTTCAGCTGGCCGTCTCTTAGCGTGATTAACAGGCCCTTATCGTCCGGCAAAAACGCCAGCGACCAGGGATGGTCAAGCCGGTTCTGAAGCACCTCCACCTTTACCGCATCCGGCGCGGCAAGCAGTGAGACGGGGAAAAACAAAGCGGGGAGAAAAATCAGCGAGGATCGATGCATAACGCGCTCCTTTATCAGCATATGGCTTAAAGATTAGCCACATCGTTCGGGCACGTTACCACTTTTACAAAAGCTTAATCAGAAGGGGGAGTTGCCTCCCCCGGGCTTAGTGCTGTTCAAGCTGGGCGTGCTTGTTCAGGCACATGATGCAAAGAGAGATCGTCGTCAGGCAGTTCTCGAGCTTCTCTGCGTTAACAGCAATAAAATTAGGGCAGTCATGACGTCCGTTCATCAGGCATACCCCTGCGATGGAAAGCACCTCGGCGGCACGACGCAGCGCCATCAGCTCGCTGTCGCCATATTCCGCTTTGAGGGTCGGCGCTTTTTCACGCATGAAATTGCACAGTTCAAAGAGATTATCACGCAGATGTTCGCTTTCGCTGACTGACATATACCCTTTCGCCTTCCTCAACTGCAGGTAGGCAGCCAGGTCGATTCGGGCGTTGATCAGCTTGTTAAGCAGATCGCGTTTCAGTCTGTCAACGGACATGCTAATTCCTCCTCTGTCAGCCATATTGCACAATTATAATAAGGTTAATTTTTGTACAAATGAATGCCAGAGATCAATAAACAGTAACTGATTAACATTCTTTACAATGTGACAACCTCAGAAGGCTCGCTCTCCCCCGCAAAGAGTGTATAAATCCCCCGCGATACGCTGTAAAATCCCGCCCTGATAACTCCATAATTGATGAATTTTTAACCTATGAGCAATGTTACGCACCCGCCGAAAATCGGCTTTGTCTCCCTGGGCTGCCCGAAAAATCTGGTGGATTCCGAACGCATCCTGACCGAGCTGCGCACCGAAGGCTATGACGTCGTGCCGAGCTACGACAACGCCGATATGGTGATCGTGAACACCTGCGGCTTTATCGACAGCGCGGTTCAGGAATCTCTGGAGGCCATCGGCGAAGCCCTGACTGAAAACGGCAAAGTCATCGTGACCGGCTGCCTCGGCGCGAAGGTGGACCAAATCCGCGAAGTGCACCCGAAGGTACTGGAAATCACCGGCCCGCACAGCTACGAGCAGGTGCTGGAACATGTTCATCACTACGTGCCAAAACCGAAGCACAACCCGTTCCTGAGCCTGGTGCCGGAACAGGGCGTGAAGCTGACGCCGCGCCACTATGCGTACCTGAAAATTTCTGAAGGCTGTAACCACCGCTGTACCTTCTGCATCATCCCGTCCATGCGCGGGGATCTGGTGAGCCGCCCTATCGGCGACGTGCTGGCGGAAGCCAAACGTCTGGCTGACGCGGGCGTGAAGGAGCTGCTGGTGATTTCGCAGGACACCTCCGCCTACGGCGTGGACGTGAAGCACCGCTCCGGCTTCCACAACGGCGAGCCGGTGAAAACCAGCATGGTAGGCCTGTGCGAGCAGCTCGCTAAGCTGGGTATCTGGACGCGTCTGCACTACGTTTACCCGTACCCGCACGTTGACGACGTGATCCCGCTGATGGCGGAAGGCAAAATCCTGCCGTATCTTGATATCCCGCTGCAGCACGCCAGCCCGCGTATTCTGAAGCTGATGAAACGCCCTGGCTCCGTTGACCGCCAGCTGGCCCGCATCAAACAGTGGCGTGAAATCTGCCCGGAGCTGACCCTGCGCTCCACCTTCATCGTCGGCTTCCCGGGTGAAACCGAAGAAGATTTCCAGATGCTGCTCGATTTCCTGAAAGAGGCGCGTCTGGACCGCGTGGGCTGCTTCAAGTACAGCCCGGTTGAAGGGGCCACCGCCAACGAGCTGGCGGATCAGGTACCGGAAGAGGTGAAGGAAGAGCGCTGGAACCGCTTCATGCAGCTGCAGCAGCAGATCTCCGCAGAGCGCCTGCAGGAAAAAGTGGGCCGCGAGATCCTGGTCATCATTGACGAAGTGGACGAAGAAGGCGCGATTGGCCGCAGCATGGCGGATGCGCCTGAAATCGACGGCGCGGTGTACCTGAACGGGGAAACCCGCGTTAAGCCGGGCGACATCATCCGCGTGAAGGTTGAAAACGCGGACGAATATGACCTGTGGGGCAGCCGGGTTTAATACCCTACCCTTTCCCCTCACCCTCTCCCCGCAGGGGAGAGGGGACTGTCCGGTGCGGTTTTTACCCTCGCCCCTTTGTGGTGAGGGGCCAACAAAACTTACCCCTTAATCCTCGGATCGAGCGCGTCGCGCAGCCCGTCGCCCAGCAGGTTAAACGCCAGCACGGTGAGGAAAATCGCCAGGCTCGGGAACAGCGCCACGTGCGGCGCAATCACCATATCCGCCCTCGCCTCGTTCAGCATCGCGCCCCACTCCGGCGTCGGTGGCTGTGCCCCTAGCCCCAGAAACGACAGGCTGGCCGCCGAGATAATCGACACGCCGATACGCATCGTAAAATAGACCACGATAGACGACACCGTGCCCGGCAGAATGTGGCTGAACAGGATGGTGGTATCGCTGGCGCCCATGCTGCGCGCCGACTCGATAAAGGTTTGCTGCTTCAGCACCAGCGTGTTGCCGCGCACCAGACGCGCAAACGCCGGTATGGAAAAGACCGCCACGGCGACGATCACGTTCGCCATTCCGCTGCCCATAATGGCCACCACGGCGATGGCCAGCAGAATCCCGGGGAACGCAAACAGCACGTCGCAGATGCGCATGATAATGCGGTCCCACCAGCCTTCATAATACCCGGCGACCAGCCCCAGCACCGTGCCTGTCGCCGCGCCGATTAGCACCGCAAAAACCCCGGCGGCCAGAGAGATCTGCGCCCCCACCAGCACGCGGCTGAAGATATCGCGCCCGAGCGAGTCTACGCCGAACCAGTGCAGCATCGACGGCCCGTCGTTCAGGCGGTCGTAATCAAAGTAGTTTTCGGCATCAAACGGGGCGATCCACGGCGCAAAAACCGCCACCACAATCAGCAGCAGCACGAAGAGGCCCGCCGCTATCGCCACGGGCTGGCGACGAAAGCGCCGCCAGAATTCAGACCATGGGGTGCGGATATGGTCCGGCTTTAGCCCCGGCATAGCGTTCAATACCGCCTGACGACGCCAGTTCAACAATCGCATCTTACTTGTACCTGATGGCCGGGTTAATGGCGGCGTACAGCACGTCCACCACTAAGTTGATAAGAATAAACTCCAGCGAGAAGAGCAGAACTTCAGCCTGAATGACCGGGTAATCGCGCATGTCGACCGAATCGACCAGCAGGCGCCCCAGGCCCGGCCAGTTGAAGACCTTTTCCACCACGATTGAGCCGCCCAGCAGGAAGCCAAACTGCAGCCCCATCATCGTTACCACCGGGATCATCGCGTTGCGAAACCCGTGCTTGAGGATGACCCACTTCTCGCTTACCCCTTTCGCCCGCGCGGTGCGGATATAGTCCTCGCTCAGCACGTCAACAAACGAGGCGCGGGTGAAGCGCGCCATCACCGCGGCAACAGCTGCCCCCAGCGTCATGGAAGGGAGAATGTAGTGCTTCCAGGTGTCGGCCCCCACGGTTGGCAGCCAGCCCAGCTCCACGGAGAAGATCTGCATCAGCAGCATGCCCAGCGCAAAGGCCGGGAAGGAGATACCGGTCACCGCCAGCGCCATGCCGAGCTTGTCCGGCCAGCGGTTGCGCCAGACGGCGGCCACGATCCCGGCGCCGAGACCAAACGCCACCGCCCAGCTCATGCTGGCAATCGTTAACCAGAAGGTGGGCATGAAGCGGCTGGCAATCTCTTCCGAGACGGGGCGACGCGACACCATCGAGGTGCCAAAATCGCCCTGCAGCACGTTGCCGATATAGTGCAGAAACTGCTTATACAGCGGCTGGTCGAGCCCCAGCTGTTTCCGTACCAGGTCGATGACGGTTGCATCGGCCTCTGGCCCCGCCACCAGCCGCGCCGGATCGCCCGGCAGCATATGGACAAATAAAAACACCAGCACCGCCACGATCAGCAGCGTCGGGATAAGCCCCAGCAGGCGCTTACAAACATAGTTCAGCATGAGGTTATTTTAAATCCGCGTCATCAAAGCTAAAGCCCGTGTCCGGCATGATGTAGAACCCGGTCAGCGCTTTGTTATGAGCAGAAACCAGCTTTTCTACCACCAGCGGCACCCACGGCGACTCTTTCCAGATGGTGTCCTGCGCCTCTTTATACAGGCGCGCTTTCTCTTCCGGTTTGGTCGTTTTCAGCGCGTCGGCCAGGTCTTTATCCACCTGCGGGTTGCTGTAGAAGGCCGTGTTGAAGAGCGTTGGCGGCCAGTTCTGCGATGCAAACAGCGGCGACAGCGCCCAGTCCGCTTCGCCGGTAGAGGCCGTCCAGCCGGTGTAGAACATCCGCACGCCGCTCTCTTTCTGCCCCTTGCCTTCCACTTCTGCCGCACGCTGTCCGGCGTCCATCGCCGTGACCTGCGCTTTAATGCCCACCTGCGCCAGCTGCTGCTGGGTGAACTGCAGCACCTTCTGGGCGGTGCTGTGATTGTGCGACGACCACAGCGTGGTGCTGAAGCCGTTCGGGAACCCTGCCTCTTTCAGCAGCTCGCGCGCCCTGGCCGGATCGTAAGGCCAGGGCTGGTAGCGCTGGGAATATTCAATCGTCGGCGGCAGTACGCCCGCTGCCGGCGTGGCGTAGCCCGCAAACGCCACCTTCACCAGCGCCTGACGGTTAATCGCGTAGTTGATGGCTTCACGCACCTTCGGGTTATCAAACGGCTTTTGCGTGACGTTCATGCTGATATAGCGCTGCATAATCGACGGGCTGGCCACCAGCTCAAGCTTGCTGTTTTTTGCCAGCAGCGCCGCCTGCTCGTAAGGGATGGGGAAAGCAAACTGCGCTTCGCCGGTTTGCAGCATCGCCGCGCGGGTGTTGTTGTCCACCACCGGACGCCAGGTAATGGTGTCCAGCTTCGGCAGCCCCTGCTGCCAGTATCCGGCGAATTTCTTCACCTTCACAAAATCGGTCTGGTTCCAGGTGAGCAGCTCGTACGGGCCGGTGCCAACCGGATGGAAGCCAATCTCTTTACCGTATTTTTTCAGCGCCGCCGGGGAGATCATCGCCGTCGCCGGGTGCGCCAGGATATTGATGAACGCGGAGAACGGCTCTTTCAGAGTGATTTTCACGGTCGCCGGGTCAACCGCCTCGGTGCTGGCGATGTTTTTGTACAGGTTATAGCGCTTCAGGCTGTTTTCCGGGTTGCTGGCGCGGTCGAGGTTCACCTTCACCGCCTGTGCGTTGAAGTCCGTGCCGTCCTGGAACTTCACGCCGGAACGCAGCTTGATGGTATACACCAGCCCGTCATCGGAGACGGTGTAGCTTTCCGCGAGCACGTTTTTCAGCTTCATCTCTTTATCGAGGCCAAAAAGCCCCTGATAGAACGATTTCGCCACCGCCTGGGAGAGCGTGTCGTTTGCGTCATACGGATCCAGCGTCGTGAAGTTGGACCCGACGGCGACGACCACGTCTTTGGCAGCGAACGCGGGGGATGCGGCCAGGGCTGCCGTCACGCTCGCGGCTAACAGCCATCTACGAGCAACAAAGTTAACCATTGTGTTCTCCTGCCTGTTGTAAGTTATAACCGCGAAAATGCATTGTCCTGACGCGGTGGTGCGACAAAATGACCGGGGCCGACCTCACGCAGCGCCACGCGCTCCGTGCTTTCGCCCCGTTTACGAATATTGCCCGGCATTTCGTCCTGCAGCAGCACGCGCTGAGCGTGACGATGCGCAGGATCGGCAACCGGTACGGCGGCCATCAGCTTGCGGGTGTACGGATGCTGCGGGTTTTCAAAGACCGCGCGCCGGGGGCCAATTTCCACAATCTGCCCCATGTACATCACCGCCACGCGGTGGCTGATGCGCTCCACCACCGCCATGTCGTGCGAGATAAACAGGAAAGCAATGCCCATATCCCGCTGTAAGTCGAGCAGTAAATTGATGATTTGCGCGCGGATGGAGACATCCAGCGCAGAAACGGATTCATCCGCAATCACCACTTTTGGGTTCAGCGCCAGCGCGCGCGCAATGGAGATGCGCTGGCGCTGGCCGCCGGAAAATTCGTGTGGATAACGCCAGGCGTGCTCCGGCTTGAGGCCCACCCGCTCCAGCAGCCAGGCCACGCGGCGCTGCGCCGCTTCGCCGTCGAGCAGGTTATGCACCCGCAGCGGCTCCGTAATCGAGTACCCCACCGTGTGGCGCGGATCGAGAGAGGCATACGGGTCCTGGAAAATGAACTGAATGTCGCGGCGCACCGCCTGCAGCTTGCTCTCCGGCAGGGTATCGATACGCTGGCCGTTGAAGGTAATACTCCCTTCCTGAGACTCTACCAGCCGGAGCAGCGCCCGCCCGGTGGTGGACTTACCGCAGCCGGACTCCCCCACCAGCGCCAGCGTTTCGCCTGGCCACAGGTCAAAGCTGACGTTTTCAACCGCATGCACCTCGCGCTTCACGCGGTTAAGAATTCCGCTGCGCAGGGGAAAGCGGGTGACGAGATCGCGCACCTCAAGGATCGGCTTGCCCGGCACCACCGTATCCTGCGCGATCTCCGCGTCCTGACGGCCCGCCTCTCCCTGCGAAAGCAGCGGGAAACGGCGCGGTAAATCGCTGCCGTTCATTGCACCAAGCCGCGGTACCGCCGCCAGCAGCGCGCGGGTGTAAGGGTGAACGGGCGCATGGAAGATGCGATCGACGCTGCCGGTTTCCACGGCGTTGCCCTGGTGCATCACCAGCACGCGATCGGCAATATCGGCGACCACGCCCATGTCGTGGGTGATAAAAATCACCCCCATGTCCATCTCCTGCTGCAGCACTTTGATCAGCTGCTGTCTCTTATACACATCTCCGAGCCCACG
>CAMKZP010000071.1 GCA_946477805.1 uncultured Enterobacter sp. | reverse complement strand
CGGATAAAGTTTATACCCGCGATCTGTTCGGCAGCGATTAATTCCCCGTCTAGCGTCCATTAAAAACCCGGCTCACGCGCCGGGTTTTTTAGTTTTTATACTTTGTAGAAATTGCGGTACCAGTCGACAAAGTTCTTCACCCCGTCTTTGACCGAGGTCTGCGGTTTGAATCCGATGACGTCATAAAGGGCTTTGGTATCTGCGCTGGTTTCCAGCACGTCGCCCGGCTGGATAGGCATCATATTTTTCTCTGCCTTTTTCCCAAGGGCGTCTTCCAGGGCCGTAATGTAGTCCATCAGCTCAACAGGCGAGCTGTTACCAATGTTATAGACGCGATAAGGCGCAGAGCTGGTTGCCGGAGAGCCGGTTTCGACCGTCCAGTCTGCATCAGCCTGAGGAATAACATCCTGCAGGCGAATGATAGCCTCGGCGATATCATCGATATAGGTGAAGTCGCGCTTCATCTTGCCGTAGTTATAGACATCGATGCTCTTGCCTTCAATCATCGCTTTGGTGAATTTAAACAGCGCCATGTCCGGACGCCCCCACGGACCATAAACGGTGAAGAAGCGCAGTCCGGTGGTGGGCAGGTTATACAGGTGAGAGTACGTGTGCGACATCAGCTCGTTGGCTTTTTTGGTTGCCGCATAAAGCGAGACCGGGTGATCTACTGAGTCATCGGTAGAGAACGGCATCTTGCGGTTAAGACCGTAAACGGAGCTGGAAGAGGCGTACAGCAGGTGCTGAACCTTGTTATGACGACAGCCTTCCAGCACGTTAAGGTGACCCGTCAGGTTAGCGTCGGCGTAAGCATGCGGGTTTTCCAGCGAGTAGCGAACGCCTGCCTGGGCGGCAAGATGAATAACGCGGTCGAATTTCTCGCTGGCAAAGAGTTTCGCTATGCCTTCTCGATCGGCCAGGTCCAGCTTATGGAAGGTAAAATTGTTGGATGACAAGAGATCGAGGCGCGCCTGTTTCAGGCTAACATCATAGTAATCATTCAGATTATCAATGCCGACAACAGAGTGACCCGCATCCAGTAAACGCTTGCTGACATGCGCGCCGATAAAGCCTGCGGCGCCCGTAACCAAAAATTTCATGTCTTCCCTCGATAACTTTGTTCATATCGCTGCCTCAGGGCAGCAGAATTCCACTATCATAGCGCGCCCACGGTCAGTTACATAACCCATCTTTCCGATATAACTCATCGGATTCCTATAGAAAAATCCGCAACAACAGATACACTATGGGAACATAATTTTTTTGCCCTTTATTTCTGTTAGGGATTGTATGACGCAGAACAACAATAACCTGGTCACTCGAAGCAATGACCAGGAGCAGATTGATTTACTTGATTTAGTACTACAGCTGTGGCGTGGGAAGTGGGTAATTGGCGGGTTTATTGCTGTTTTTATCGTACTTGCTGGCGTTTATATCACCGTAGCAAAAGAAAAATGGACATCGTCCGCAATCATTGCTCAGCCCGATGCAGCGCAGATTGCGACCTACGCAAACGCGATGAACATCCTGTACGGCAGCGCTGCACCTTCCATGCTGGACATCCAGAACCGGGCCATCGGTCGTTTCAACTCGTCATTTTCTGCTTTAGCTCAGGCGCTCGAAAATCAGGAAGTTGCTGAAAAGCTCACCATCGACGCTACCGTTAAGGGCCAGCCGCTCCCGTTAACCGTAACCTACCAGGGTGAATCCGCCGAAGCCGCACAAAAGCAGCTGGCACAATACATCCAGCAGATCGACGAGCAGACGGCAAAAGAGCTTACCGTTGACCTCAAAGACAACATCAAGCAGCAGATCGCTACCCTGAACGACTCCCTGCAAAACCAGGAGAAGGTCTCTCAGGAGCAGAAAGACCTGCGCATCAAGCAGATCACTGAAGCGCTGAAGTTTGCAGAGGCAGCGAAAATCACCGCGCCGCAAATTCAGCAAACTCAGGATGTCACCCAGGACACCATGTTCCTGCTGGGCAGCGAAGCGCTGAAGTCCATGATTGCTAACGAAGCGTCTCGACCGCTGGTATTCTCTGGCGCTTACTATCAGACCAAGCAAAACTTGCTGGACATCGAGAACCTGAACGTGAACCCTGAAGCCATTCACGTTTACCGCTATGTGATGAAACCGAATTTGCCTATCCGTCGCGACAGCCCGAAAAAAGGCATTACGCTGATTCTGGCCGTACTGCTGGGCGGGATCATCGGCTCCGGCGTAGTGCTGGGCCGCAATGCGCTGCGGAATTACAAGCCAAAGGCCTGATACGCAGTAAAAAAAACCGGGGAAATCCCCGGTTTTTTTATTTATGTCTCTTACGAAGATTCTCTATCACCGCCGTGAGATCCAGCTCCTGGTCCTGCAGCAGCACCAGCAGGTGATACATCAGGTCAGACGCCTCGTTAGTCAGCTCTTCACGGTCATGCACCGTCGCGGCCAGCGCCGTTTCAACGCCTTCTTCACCCACCTTCTGCGCGATGCGCTTGGTCCCGCTGGCGTACAGCTTCGCGGTATATGAACTTTCAGGATCCGCCGTTTTACGTTCGGCCAGAAGCTGCTCCAGCTGGTAAAGGAACAGCCACTGGTGGCTCGCTTCGCCAAAGCAGCTGCTGGTGCCTTTGTGGCACGTCGGCCCAATCGGGTTGGCGAGCACCAGCAGGGTATCGTTATCGCAGTCCGGCGTAATGCTCACTACGTTCAGAAAATGCCCCGAGGTTTCGCCTTTCGTCCACAGGCGCTGTTTGGTGCGCGAGAAAAAGGTGACCTTACCGCTGTCGAGGGTTTTCGCCAGCGCGTCCTGGTTCATATACCCCAGCATCAGCACTTCGCCTGAAACGGCATGCTGTACAACCACCGGCAGTAATCCGTCAGTTTTTTCCCAGTCCAGCTGCGCCCGTTGTTGCTCTGTTAACATACCCTTATCTCCACGCCCTGGCCTGCCAGGTACGTTTTTAACTCACCAATATTGATAATCTGTTTGTGGAACACGGAGGCCGCCAGCGCGCCGTCCACGTTCGCCTCACGAAAAGCGTCAAGGAAGTGTTCCATAGTGCCCGCGCCGCCGGAGGCGATCAGCGGGACGTGACACAGCGCCCGCACTTTCTTCAGCTGTTCAAGGTCGTAGCCGTTACGCACGCCGTCCTGGTTCATCATGTTCAGAACGATTTCACCCGCACCGCGCTTCTGCACTTCCTGCACCCAGTCCAGCGTCTCCCACTGGGTCACGCGGGTGCGGCTCTCGTCACCGGTATACTGGTTGACGTGATATTTGCCCGTTGATTCGTCAAACCAGGTGTCGACACCCACCACGATACACTGCACGCCGAAACGATCGGCCAGCCGGGTAATCAGCTCCGGATCGGCCAGGGCAGGGGAGTTGATGGAAATTTTGTCGGCGCCGAAAGAGAGGATTTTGGCCGCGTCGTCCGCGGATTTGATCCCCCCCGCCACGCAGAACGGAATATCGATCACCTCTGCGACGCGCGCCACCCAGCTTTTATCCACCACGCGTCCGTCGCTGGAGGCGGTGATATCATAAAAAACCAGCTCATCGGCGCCCTCGTCGGCATAGCGTTTTGCCAGCGGGACGATGTCGCCAATGATTTCGTGGTTGCGAAACTGCACGCCTTTCACCACCTGGCCGTCACGCACGTCCAGGCAAGGGATTATCCGTTTTGCCAGCATTGAATCGCCTCCGTCACAGTAAATTTTCCTTCCAGCAGGGCCCGCCCCACGATCGCGCCCTGTACGCCCGTACCGCGCAGCGCGGCTACGTCGTTTAAATCACCGATGCCGCCCGATGACTGGAACGCCACCTGCGGATACCGCGCGCAAACCTCTTCATACAGCGACACGTTAGAGCCCGCCAGCGTCCCGTCGCGGGAGATGTCCGTGCACAGCACGTGCTTCAGGCCAACGGGCTGGTAAATCGCAATCAGCTCTTCCAGCGTCACGCCGGAGTTTTCCTGCCAGCCGCTGACGGCAACCTGCTTGTTGCCCCTCTCGTCGATACGCACGTCCAGCGCCAGCACCAGCGCATCCGCGCCAAAGCGTCTGAACCAGCCCTTGACCCTTTCAGGGTCTTTCACGGCGGTAGAGCCGACTACCACGCGCGCCACGCCCGCGTCCAGCAGTGCCGCAACGTCGTCTTCAGTGCGCACGCCGCCGCCAACCTGCACGGGAACGTCCACGCCCGCCACCAGCTTTTTGAGCAGGGGGATCTGGCGTTTAGCCGGATCCTTTGCGCCGGTCAGGTCAACCAGGTGCAGCACTTCAGCTCCCTGCGCCGCGTAGTCCTGCAGGCGCGGCAGCGGATCGCTACCGTAGTCGCGCTGCTGGGCGTAGTCACCCTGGTGGAGGCGGACAACCGTGCCGTCAATTAAGTCTAAAGCGGGAATAATCATCACATCTCCAGGAAATTTTTAAGCAGCTGCGCGCCCGCGGCGCCAGAGCGTTCCGGGTGAAACTGCACGCCGTAAAAGTTATCTTTCTGCACCGCCGCGGTGAAGGCCTCACCATAATTGCACTGGGCAATGGTGCTGGCGTTTACCGGCATGGCGTAGCTGTGCACGAAGTAAAAGTACGCGCCGTCTTCGATACCCTGGAACAGCCGGTTTCCCGCTTTCGGGTAGACGCGGTTCCAGCCCATGTGCGGCAGCGGCAGCCCGTGGTCGGTCATTTTCGGCACGTCTTCGTCAATAATCCCCAGCAGGTCAACGCCGTTGTTCTCCTCGCTGCGGCGCCCCAGAAGCTGCATGCCCAGGCAAATGCCGAGCACCGGCTGGGTGCAGGCCCTGATGAGCTCAACCAGCTCGCGCGCGTGGATCTGGTCCATCGCCGCCTGGGCCGTTCCCACCCCCGGCAGGAAAAGTTTGTCGGCGCGCAGCACCACGTCCGGGTCACGGCTGACCAACGGCTCATAGCCGTGGCGGGCAATCGCCGATTTAACCGAGTTCATGTTGGCGCAGCCGGTATCCAGAATAACCACGTTCATTACAGCACTCCTTTCGACGAGGGCAGCGCGTCGCCTTCAACGCGGATCGCCTGGCGCAGGGTGCGGCCAAAGGCTTTAAACAGGCTCTCCACGCGGTGGTGATCGTTTTTGCCTTTGGTTTTCAGGTGCAGCGTCAGGCCCATGGTGTAGGAGAGCGAACGGAAGAAGTGCTCCACCATTTCGGTGCTGAGATCCCCTACGCGCTGGTAGGTGAAATCGGCTTTATATTCCAGATGCGGGCGGCCGGAGATGTCCAGCGCGCAGCGCGCCAGGCACTCGTCCATCGGCAGGACAAAGCCAAAACGGTTGATGCCGCGCTTGTCGCCCAGCGCCAGCTTCAGGGCTTCACCCAGCGCCAGGCCGGTATCTTCCACGGTGTGGTGATCGTCGATATAGAGATCGCCCTTCACCGTGATCTCCATGCGGAAACCGCCGTGAGTGGCGATTTGGTCAAGCATATGATCGAAGAAGCCGACGCCGGTGTGGATCTTGCTGCCGCCCTCGCGGTCCAGCCAGACCTTAACGTCAATCTGCGTCTCTTTGGTGTTGCGCTCCACGTGCGAGTAACGGTCGCGTTTGGTCAGCTGCTCGCCAATCTGCGTCCAGCTGAGGCCGCTGCTGCTGTAGCGCAGGCCCGCGATACCCATATTTTCGGCGAGGGTGATGTCGGTGGCGCGGTCGCCGATGACGTAGCTGTTGGCTTTATCCAGCGCCTCTTCCGCCAGATAGCGCTCGACCAGCTTCACCTTTGGCTTGCGGCAGTCGCACTCGTCGGCCGGCAGGTGCGGGCAAATCAGCACCTCATCAAACGCCACCCCCTGGGAGGTGAGGATCTGCATCATCAGGCTATGCGGGCCGTCAAAGTCCGCCTGCGGGAAGCTGCTGGTGCCCAGACCGTCCTGGTTAGTGATCATCACCAGCTTAAAGCCCGCCTTCTGCAGCTTGAGCAGCACCGGGATCACGTCGGGTTCAAAAGCCAGCTTGTCGAAACGATCGACCTGGTAATCGGAGGGTGGCTCCGAAATAATGGTGCCGTCACGATCGATAAAGAGGTACTTCTGGCTCATACTTTCTCCGCTTTCAGGGCGTCAATGACGCGCTGGCTCTCTGCGCGGGTGCCAACGGTAATCCGCAGGCAGCCGCTTAAGGATGGTTGTTTATTTTGGTCACGTAAGATAATGCCCTGATCCCATAAAGATTTAAATACGGCGCTTGAGGCGGTGAAACGCACCAGGATGTAGTTGGTTTCAGAGTCAAACACCTGCTCCACGCACGGAATATCTTTCAGGGCGCTGACCAGATACTGGCGCTCTTCGAGGATCTGCGCCACGCGCTCGCGCATCGCATTAATGCCCTGCGGCGCCAGCGCCTGGGCGGCAATATCAGCGACCGGGGTTGAGAGCGGATACGGCGCGATCACTTTCAGCAGCAGGTCGATAACCTCTTTATTCGCCAGCGTAAAGCCGCAGCGCAGCCCCGCGAGGGCAAAGGCTTTTGACAGCGTGCGCAGCACGACAAGGTGCGGATACTCCTCAAGCCAGCCAGAAAGCGTCGCCTGCGGGCAGAACTCAATGTAGGCTTCATCAGCGACGACCAGCGCCTTGCCGCGCGTCAGCTCCAGCAGCGTGCGAATGTCCTGCGGGTTGATAATTTGTCCGGTTGGGTTGTTCGGGCTGCAGACAAACACCACCTTCACGCCGTCGAGATTATCGGCGATACCCTGCAGATCGAGCTGCCAGTCTTCCAGCGCCTGCACGCTGCGGCACGCCACGCCGAACGTTTCCGCGCTGACGCTGTACATGCCGTAGGTGGGCTGGCAGTACAGCACCGCGTCTTTACCCGGCTCGCAGAAGGCGCGGATCAGCAGCTCAATACCTTCATCTGCCCCGCGGCTGACCAGAACCTGCTCAGCCTTTACGCCCGCGTATTGGGCATAATTTTCGATAACCGCTTTAGGCTGACACTCCGGATAGCGGTTGAGCGTCTGCTGCGACAGCTCAAACGCGACCGCCGTGGGGAATTCGTTGGCGTTCAGCCAGACGTCACCGTTGCCGCCAAGACGGCGCGCGGACTGATAGGGCGTCAGGCGGCGCACATTTTCACGGGCCAGTTCTTCAATGCTCATGCTTGCTCCTTCAGGGCTGCAACGCGCAGCGTCACGGCGTTTTTATGGGCGGTCAGACGTTCTGCGGCGGCCAGGGTTTCAATGGTGGACGCCAGGGAGGCAAACCCTTCGCGAGTCAGCTCCTGCACGGTCATGCGTTTCTGGAAGTCTGCCAGGCCGAGGCTTGAGCAGGTGGCGGTATAGCCGTACGTCGGCAGCACGTGGTTGGTGCCGGAAGCGTAATCGCCGGCAGACTCCGGGGACCAGTCGCCGAGGAACACCGAGCCTGCGCTGGTGATGCTGTCGACCAGATCGCGCGCGCTGCGCGTCTGAATGATCAGGTGCTCCGGCCCGTACTGATTGGAGATAGCAATACACTGGTCGAGATCCCGGGCCACAATCAGGCGGCTGGCGGACAGCGCCTGGCGGGCGGTTTCGGCACGCGGCAGGTCGGCAAGCTGACGCTCAACCGCGTCGCCCACGCGTTTGGCCAACTCCGCATCCGGCGTCAGCAGAATGACCTGCGAGTCTGGGCCATGCTCGGCCTGAGAGAGCAGATCCGAGGCGACGAAGTCCGGCGTTGCGCCGCTATCCGCGATCACCAGCACCTCTGACGGGCCGGCAGGCATATCAATGGCCGCGCCGTCCAGACGCTGGCTCACCTGACGCTTGGCTTCGGTCACGTACGCGTTGCCCGGGCCGAAAATTTTGTCGACCTTAGGGATGGATTCTGTGCCAAAGGCCAGGGCCGAGATCGCCTGCGCGCCGCCCACCTTGTAAACCGCCTGCACGCCGCAGAGTTTCGCCGCGTACAGGATCTCGTCGGCAATCGGCGGTGGCGAGCAGAGCACCACTTTCTGACAGCCGGCGATACGCGCCGGTGTCGCCAGCATCAACACGGTGGAGAACAGCGGGGCGGAGCCGCCGGGAATATAGAGGCCGACGGAAGCAACCTGCTGGCAGCGTACGCCGGGCAGCGTTTCCACATCCACGGTTTGCAGCATCTGCGCGGTGTGGAAGGTGTCGATATTTTTAACCGCGACGGCCATCGCCTGTTTGATCTCATCGCCGAGGCGGCTTTCCGCTTCTGCAATTTCCCGCGCGGTGACCAGTAACGCATCCACTTCTGTTTTATCAAACTTTGCGCTGTACTCGCGCAGCGCGTCGTCGCCGCGGGCCTTGACGTTATTCAGAATGTCAGCCACGGTGCGGGTGATGCTCTCCGAGGCGGAAATGGCCGGGCGCATCAGCAGCTCGCGCTGCTGTGCGTCACTACAGGTATTCCAGTTGATGATTGTGTTAAAGCTCATGGCCGTTACTCCATCATCTTCTCAATAGGCAGCACCAGAATGGAGCTTGCGCCCAGCGCCTTCAGCTTTTCCATGGTTTCCCAGAACAGGGTTTCGCTGCTCACCATGTGCATCGCCACGCGCTGCTGATCGCCCGCCAGCGGCAAAATGGTTGGACGCTCTGCGCCAGGCAGCAGGGCAATCACCTCATCCAGGCGCTCGGTTGGCGCGTGCATCATGATGTATTTCGATTCGCGAGCCTGAATCACGCCCTGAATGCGGGTCAGCAGTCTGTCGATGAGCTGCTGCTTGGCGTCGGCCATTTCGCCGTCGCGCTGAATGAGGCACGCTTTGGAGCGATAAATCACCTCCACTTCGCGCAGGCCGTTTGCTTCCAGCGTGGCGCCGGTAGAGACGAGATCGCAGATTGCGTCCGCCAGGCCCGCGCGCGGGGCCACTTCAACAGACCCGTTCAGCAGGCAGGATTTAAACTGGACGCCTTTCTGATCGAGGTAGCGCTTCAGCAGGTGAGGGTAGGAGGTGGCAATGCGCTTGCCGTTGAGCGCGGCCGGGCCGTCCCAGGCTTCGTCTGCGGGCGTTGCCAGCGACAGGCGGCAGCCGCCAAAGTCCAGACGGCGCAGAGTAAAGTAGCGAGGATCTTCGCCCTGAGCACGACGCGTCAGCAGCTCTTCTTCAAGCACGTTTTCACCGATGATGCCGAGATCAACGACGCCGTCCATCACCAGGCCCGGAATATCGTCATCACGCACGCGCAGAATATCGATAGGCATGTTTTCAGCCAGGGCGATCAGGCGCTGGGTGTGCAGGTTGATTTTAATCCCGCAGCGGGCCAGCAGTTCGCGTGAATCGTCGCTCAAACGGCCTGATTTTTGAATAGCTATGCGTAAACGTGAGTTATCTAACATTCTGTGTTCCTCGTTAACCTGTTTTAACCTGTCTGAATGCGGTCCAAAAAAAAGCCCCCGGAAGTCGATCTTCCGGGGGCTTTCTCTTGCGTTCTCGCACCACTGGAAGATCCAAACGTCTTCCAGCACACATCGCCTGAAAGACTAGTCAGGATGATGGTGGTGATGGTGGTTTTTAAAGGGAACGCGTGTCATATAAATTCTCGTTGAATGCTTATGCATCTGATGTCTTTTAACCTAAACCACTTACGCAGCAGATTGCAAGGGCTTTTTGCGATCATTAATTCAATTCATATTCACGCTATGAATTGTGTGTTGAGTCAGCCTGGCGTAGCCTTATTACAGGCGCAGTTAAGCGGAGAAGGTGCATGAAAAAGGTCGCAATTGTCGGTTTAGGATGGTTAGGAATGCCGCTGGCGATGTCATTAGCCGCGAAGGGCTGGCGGGTGACCGGGAGCAAAACCACGGCGGACGGGGTGGAAGCAGCGCGGATGTGCGGGATTGAGGGCGTAGAGCTGCGCCTTGAGCCCGAGCTGGTGTGCGATACCGACGACCTCGATGCGCTTATGGACGTCGACGCCCTGGTGATTACGCTACCCGCGCGCCGCAGCGGACCAGGCGAGACGTTTTACCTGCAGGCGATGCAGGAGATTGTCGACAGCGCGCTGGCACACCATATTCCGCGTATTATTTTCACCAGCTCGACCTCGGTCTACGGCGACGTGGACGGGACGGTCAAGGAAAACAGCGAACGTCTGCCGGTCACCACAAGCGGCCGGGTGCTGAAGGAGCTGGAGGACTGGCTGCACAACCTGCCGGGCACTCAGGTGGATATCGTGCGCCTCGCCGGGCTGGTGGGGCCGGGGCGACATCCGGGACGTTTCTTTGCCGGAAAATCGGCGCCGGATGGCCAGCATGGCGTCAATCTTGTTCATCTGGATGATGTTATTAGCGCAATTGAGCTGCTGCTGCAGGCTCCGAAGGGAGGGCACATCTATAATATATGTGCGCCTTCCCATCCGTCGCGCAGCGTTTTCTACCCGCTGATGGCGCGCCAGCTCGGCCTTGCGCCGCCGGTATTCAGCAACGCGCAGGGTGAAGGCAAAGGTAAAATTGTTGATGGCAACCGTATTTGTCATGAGCTGGGATTTGAGTATCAGTATCCCGATCCGCTGGTCATGCCAATGGAATAACGCCATCAGCGGACGCGATCGCGCACAGCGAGGGGGCGAAAATGAAACCGCTGCTGGATGTTCTGATTATTCTTGATGCGCTGGAAAAAGAGGGGAGCTTCGCCGCCGCGTCCGCGAAGCTCTATAAAACGCCTTCCGCGCTCAGCTATACCGTTCATAAACTGGAAAGCGATCTTAACATTCAGCTTCTCGATCGTTCCGGCCACCGCGCGCGCTTCACCCGCACCGGGCAAATGCTGCTGGAAAAAGGGCGTGACGTGCTTCATACCGTGCGCGAGCTCGAAAAGCAGGCCATCAAACTCCATCAGGGCTGGGAGAATGAGCTGGTGATCGGGGTTGACGATACCTTTCCCTTCTCGCTGCTTACCCCTCTTATCGAAGCGTTTTATCAGCGCCACAGCGTGACGCGGCTGATTTTCATCAACGGGGTGCTGGGCGGCTCGTGGGACGCCTTAACGCAGGGCAGGGCGGA
>CAMKZP010000070.1 GCA_946477805.1 uncultured Enterobacter sp. | reverse complement strand
CTCTTCGTTGACGCGCGCGGCCTGGCTTTCGTCGGCCAGCCAGACGTCGGTCTGGTTATGCTGCTGGATAGTCAGGATAACGCCCTGCGTCGCCATATAGTCGACAAACGCCTGGGCGACGCGCGGATTGGTAAAGGAGGTAATCATCAACATGGGCGGCGGTCGCTTATTTCCACACAAAAGGGAACAGTATAGCGGGATCAGCGCTCAAACGCGTATTCAACTTCCGCAGGGAAGTGACGGTGCCAGGCATCGAAGCCGCCGTCGACGCTGTACACCGCATCGTAGCCCTGCTGAAGCAGATACTGCGCCGCGCCTTTGCTGCTGTTGCCGTGGTAGCACATGACCATCACCGGGGTTTCGAAGTCGTTATCGCGCATAAACGCGCCCAGCGTGTCGTTAGTGAGGTGGAACGCGCCCGGCGTGTGGCCCATTGCGAAGCTCTGCGGATCGCGGATGTCCACCAGCACCGCCTTTCCCTGGTGCATCTTCTGATGGGCTTCTTCTACGTTAATGCATTCAAACTGTTCCATGGTGTTCTCTTTCTGTTGTTCAGGTTGGGTGCGCACTGATGCCCTCACCCCAGCCCTCTCCCACAGGGAGAGGGAGAAAAGTTGGTCGCACTATTTTACCCCGTAGTGTACGTCCTGGCGGCGGGTAAACGCCATTATGTTATCCATATCACTCTAAATTGTTTTTTTGATGTTACCAAAGGCGCGTTCCTTTGCTATCATGAGCGATATCGAACATTTCTGAGCTTTAACGAAAGTGCGTGAGGGTGTTATGGAAACCAAAGATCTGATTGTGATAGGCGGTGGCATCAACGGTGCCGGTATTGCGGTCGACGCCGCAGGACGCGGCTTATCCGTACTGATGCTGGAAGCTAACGATCTCGCCTGCGCGACGTCGTCCGCCAGCTCCAAGCTGATTCACGGCGGCCTGCGCTACCTTGAACACTACGAATTCCGCCTGGTCAGCGAAGCGCTGGCCGAACGCGAAGTGCTGCTGAAAATGGCGCCGCATCTGGCGATCCCGATGCGCTTCCGCCTGCCCCACCGTCCGCATCTGCGTCCGGCGTGGATGATCCGCATTGGTCTGTTTATGTACGATCATCTGGGGAAACGCACCAGCCTGCCGGGTTCGAACGGTTTGCGTTTTGGCTCAGAATCGGTCCTTAAGCCTGAAATCGTGCGCGGTTTCGAATATTCCGACTGCTGGGTGGACGATGCCCGCCTGGTGCTGGCGAACGCGCAGATGGTCGAGAAGAAAGGCGGCGAGGTGAAAACCCGCACCCGCGCGACCGCCGCGCGCCGTGAAAACGGCCTGTGGATCGTCGACGCGGAAGACGTGGATACCGGCGAAAAGTTCAGCTGGAAAGCGCGCGGCCTGGTGAACGCCACCGGCCCGTGGGTGAAACAGTTCTTCGATGACGGCATGCATCTGCCCTCCCCGTACGGCATCCGCCTGATCAAAGGCAGCCACATTGTGGTGCCGCGCGTGCATACCCAGAAGCAGGCCTACATTCTGCAGAACGAAGATAAGCGCATCGTGTTTGTGATCCCGTGGATGGACGAGTTCTCGATCATCGGCACCACCGACGTGGAGTACAAAGGCGATCCGAAAAACGTCGAGATCGACGAGAGCGAGGTGAACTACCTGCTGAAAGTGTATAACGCGCACTTTAAGAAGCAGCTGGCGCGCGACGACGTGGTCTGGACCTACTCCGGCGTGCGTCCGCTGTGCGATGACGAATCTGATTCACCGCAGGCCATCACCCGCGACTATACGCTCGATATCCACGACGAGGACGGCCAGGCGCCGCTGCTGTCGGTGTTTGGCGGCAAGCTCACCACCTACCGTAAGCTGGCCGAGCACGCGCTGGAAAAACTGGCGCCGTACTACAAAGGCATTGGCCCGGCGTGGACCAAAGGCGCCGTGCTGCCCGGCGGCGATATCGGCGATAACCGCGATGATTACGCCGCGAAGCTGCGCCGTCGCTTCCCGTTCATCACCGAGGGAATGGCGCGCCACTACGCCCGCACCTACGGCAGCAATACCGAGCTGTTCCTGAGCGAAGCGAAAGCAATTGGCGATCTGGGCGAGCATTTCGGCCACGAGCTGTACGAAGCCGAGCTGCGCTATCTGGTTGAGCACGAGTGGGTTCGCCGTCTGGACGATGCGCTCTGGCGCCGTACTAAAGAAGGAATGTGGCTCAACGCCGAGCAGCAGTCCCGCGTGGCGCAATGGCTGGCGCAGCATGCGGGAAAGGGTGAGATGTCGTTGGCGTCTTAACGCGATCGGTGCGGGCTAATGCCCTCTCCCACAGGGAGAAGGTACAAACACTAAAAACGGCAACCGAGGTTGCCGTTTTGCATTTATAACCGCACCGGATCGATATGCCAGATGGTATCGGCATACTCCTGGATGGTTCTGTCCGACGAGAAGTAACCCATATTGGCGATGTTATACATCGCGGCGCTGGTCCACTTCTCCTGCTGACGGTACAGCTCGTCGACCCTGTCCTGGCAGTCTACGTAGCTGCGGTAATCCGCCAGCACCTGATAGTGATCGCCGAAGTTAATCAGCGAATCAACCAGGTCACGATAGCGCCCCGGCTCATCAGGGTTAAACAGGCCCGTTGCGATTTGCGTCAGCACCTGGCGTAACTCTTCATCCTCTTCATAATATTCACGCGGCGAATAGCCCTGCCTGCGCAGTTCCTCCACCTCTTCCGTCGTATTGCCGAAGATAAAGATGTTATCCGCCCCCACGTGCTCCAGCATTTCGACGTTCGCACCGTCCAGCGTGCCGATGGTCAGCGCGCCGTTAAGGGCAAACTTCATGTTGCTGGTACCTGACGCTTCCGTCCCGGCCGTGGAAATCTGCTCGGAGAGATCCGCTGCCGGAATAATCAGCTGCGCCAGGCTCACGCTGTAGTTCGGGATGAATACCACCTTCAGCCTGTCGCCGATGTCCGGGTCGGTGTTCACCACCTTTGCCACGTCGTTAATCAGATGAATGATGTGCTTCGCCATGTAATAAGCGGACGCCGCCTTACCGGCAAAGATCTTCACGCGCGGCACCCACTCCGCCGTCGGATCGGCCTTGATGCGGTTGTAGTGGGTGATCACGTGCAGCACGTTCATCAGCTGGCGTTTGTACTCGTGGATGCGCTTAATCTGCACGTCAAACAGCGCTTTCGGATTCGCCACCACGTTCAGGTGCATCGCCAGCCAGACCGCCAGACGCTTTTTGTTCAGCAGCTTGGCTTCGCGCACGGCCCTGTTCACCGTCGGGAAATCAATATGCTGCTCAAGCTCGCTCAGCTGGCCTAAATCGGTACGCCAGGTACGGCCAATGTTCTCGTCCAGCACCTCCGAGAGCGGCTGGTTCGCCAGCGCCAGCCAGCGACGCGGCGTAACGCCGTTAGTGACGTTGCAAAAGCGCGTCGGGAAGATCTTCGCGAAGTCCGCAAACAGAGACTGCACCATCAGGTTCGAGTGCAGCTCAGACACGCCGTTAACCTTGTGGCTGATCACCACCGCCAGCCAGGCCATGCGCACGCGGCGGCCGTTAGACTCGTCAATGATCGAGGCGCGGCTCAGCAGGCCGGTGTCGTTCGGATACTGCTCCTGCAGCGTCTTGAGGAAGTAATCGTTAATCTCAAAGATAATCTGCAGATGGCGCGGCAGAATTTTGCCGAGCATATCCACCGGCCAGGTCTCCAGCGCTTCGCTCATCAGCGTGTGGTTGGTGTAGGAGAACACCTGGCAGGTCACCTCAAAGGCGTTGTCCCAGCTGAACTTGTGTTCATCAATCAGCAGGCGCATCAGCTCGGGAATGGAGAGCACCGGGTGGGTGTCGTTAAGGTGAATGGCCGTTTTCTCCGCCAGGTTGGCGTAGGTTTTGTGCAGCTGATAGTGGCGGCTCAGGATATCCTGAATGGTCGAGGAGACGAGGAAATACTCCTGACGCAGGCGCAGCTCGCGGCCGGAATAGGTCGAGTCATCCGGGTACAGCACGCGGGAGACGTTCTCGGAGTGGTTTTTATCCTCTACCGCCGCGAAGTAGTCGCCCTGGTTAAATTTACCGAGGTTGATCTCGCTGCTGGCCTGGGCGCTCCACAGGCGCAGCGTGTTGGTGGCATCGGTGTCGTAGCCGGGGATAATCTGGTCGTAGGCCACGGCCAGGATCTCTTCGGTTTCCACCCAGCGGGATTTTTTCCCTTCCTGCTGGATACGCCCGCCAAAGCGCACCTTATAGCGCGTGTTGTGGCGCTTGAACTCCCACGGGTTGCCGTATTCCAGCCAGTAGTCCGGCGACTCCTTCTGGCGGCCATCGACGATGTTCTGTTTGAACATCCCGTAGTCGTAGCGGATACCGTAGCCGCGGCCCGGCAGCGCCAGCGTCGCCAGCGAGTCGAGGAAGCAGGCGGCCAGGCGACCGAGCCCCCCGTTACCGAGGCCGGGGTCGTTCTCTTCGTCAATCAGCTCTTCTAAATCCAGCCCCATCTGTTCCAGCGCGTTTTTCACGTCGTCATAAATACCGAGCGACAGCAGCGCGTTGGAAAGGGTGCGGCCAATCAAAAACTCCATCGACAGGTAGTAAACCTGTCGCGTTTCCTGCGAGAGCTGGGCGCGGTTGGAGCGCAGCCAGCGTTCAACTAAACGATCGCGTACCGCAAACAGGGTGGCGTTCAGCCACTCGTGCTTGTTGGCGATAACCGGATCTTTCCCTATGGTAAACATCAGCTTATAGGCGATGGAGTGCTTTAACGCCTCAACGCTGAGTGTGGGTGAAGAGTAGCTAAAAGGTGCATTCATATCTGTAACTTCGCCTCGTTACATCAAGCGTTGATAGAGTTCGCGGTAGGAGTGCGCCGCCACGTGCCAGCTAAAGTCCATGGACATCGCCTGACGCTGAACGTAACGCCACAGCGACGGGCGTGACCACAGAACGAAAGCGCGCCGAATCGCACGAAGCAGCGACCAGGCATTACTGTCCTCAAAGACAAACCCGCTGGCGATACCGTCCGCCAGGTTTTCCAGCGAGCTGTCAGAAACGGTGTCCGCCAGCCCGCCCGTGCGTCTTACCAGCGGCAGGGTGCCGTACTTCAGGCCGTAGAGCTGCGTCAGGCCGCAGGGCTCGAAGCGGCTCGGCACCAGAATCACGTCCGCGCCGCCCATAATGCGGTGCGAGAACGCTTCGTGATAGCCAATCTGCACGCCCACCTGCCCCGGATGTTCCGCGGCGGCGGCGAGGAAACCCTCCTGCAGCACCGGATCGCCCGCGCCGAGCAGCGCCAGCTGGCCGCCCTGCTCCAGCAGCCCCGGCAGCGCCTCCAGCACCAGATCCAGCCCTTTCTGGCTGGTCAGGCGGCTGACCACCGCGAACAGCGGCACTTTGTCGTTCACCTTCAGCCCCATCGCAATCTGCAGCTGGCGTTTGTTTTCGGCTTTATCTTCTACCGAATCACGGTCGTAGCGCGCGGCCAGCAGGAGGTCAGTTTCCGGACTCCAGATCTGTTCATCCACGCCGTTAAGGATCCCCGACAGGCGGCCTTCGCGGTGGCGCTGCTGCAGCAGCCCTTCCAGACCGTAGCCAAACTCCGGCTGGGTAATTTCACGCGCGTAGGTCGGGCTCACCGCCGTAATGTGGTCGGCGTAGTACAGCCCGGCCTTCAGGAACGAGATCTGTCCGTTAAACTCCAGCCCGTGCATGTTATAGAACGACCATGGCAGATCGATGTCATTCATATGATGGGCGTAGTACATGCCCTGATACGCCAGGTTGTGGACCGTAAAGACCGATTTCGCCGGGTTGCCGCGGGCGGCAAGGTATGCCGGGGCAAGCCCCGCGTGCCAGTCGTGGGCGTGTACCACGTCCGGGCGCCAGAACGGATCCAGCCCGACGGCCATCTCCGCCCCGACCCAGCCGAGCAGCGCAAAGCGAAAGACGTTGTCCGTATAGGCGAACAGATTCGTGTCGTGATACGGGCTCCCCGGACGATCGTATAAATGCGGCGCGTCAATCAGGTAAATTCCGACGCCGTTGTAATGTCCAAACAGCAGGGTGATACGCCCGGCGAAGGTTTCACGACGCGTCACGACCTTTGCATCAGGAATACCGCGTCGGATATCCGGAAAAGCAGGCAGCAGCACTCGGGTATCCACACCTCCGGTGATTTGCGCCGCCGGCAGTGCACCAAGAACATCCGCCAGGCCGCCCGTCTTTAACAACGGGAACATCTCTGAACATACGTGTAAAACCTGCATTATCGCTCCTGTTTGACCTGCAGCTTCCGCAACATTTCCCGTGTGACTAACACGATCCCCTCTTCAGAACGGTAGAAACGACGCGCGTCCTCTTCCGCATTTTCGCCAATCACCATCCCTTCCGGAATGACGCAGGCGCGGTCGATCACGCAGCGGCGCAGGCGGCAAGAGCGCCCTACCCAGACGTCCGGCAGCAGCACTGCCGAGTCGATATTACAGAATGAGTTCACCCTTACGCGCGGGAACAGCACGGACTGCACCACCACCGAGCCCGAGATAATGCACCCGCCGGAGACCAGCGAATTGAGCGTCATGCCGTGGCTGCCGGAACGGTCCTGCACGAACTTGGCAGGCGGTAACGATTCCATGTGGGTGCGTATCGGCCAGTTCTGGTCGTACATATCCAGTTCAGGCGTCACGGACGCCAGGTCAAGGTTTGCTTTCCAGTAGGCTTCCAGGGTGCCGACGTCGCGCCAGTAAGGTTCGGAATTGGGGTCAGACTGTACGCAGGACAGCGGGAAGGGATGTGCATACGCCATGCCAGCTTTGGTGATTTTCGGGATGATGTCCTTGCCAAAGTCGTGGCTCGACTTATCGTCTTTGTCGTCCTCTTCCAGCAGCTCGTAAAGGTAATCGGCATCAAAGACATAGATCCCCATGCTGGCGAGGGACTTCGTATCATCCCCCGGCATGGTTGGCGGGTTTGCCGGTTTTTCGACGAAGTCGATGATCTTGTCGTCGGCATCCACGTGCATGACGCCGAACGCCGTTGCTTCCGCAACGGGCACCGGCAGACACGCCACGGTGCAGCGCGCCCCTTTTTCGACGTGGTCGATCAGCATGTGGGAGTAGTCTTGCTTGTAGATGTGGTCGCCCGCGAGGATCACGATGTACTCGGCGCCGTAGCGGCGAATGATGTCGAGGTTCTGGGTCACCGCATCCGCCGTACCGCGATACCAGTTTTCCCCGTGTACGCGCTGCTGCGCGGGCAGGAGATCGACAAACTCGTTCATCTCTTCGCTGAAGAATGACCAGCCGCGCTGAATGTGCTGCACCAGCGTGTGCGACTGGTACTGCGTAATAACGCCAATGCGGCGAATGCCCGAGTTCAGGCAGTTTGAGAGGGCAAAATCGATGATGCGGAATTTACCACCAAAGTGAACGGCCGGTTTGGCGCGCTTGATGGTTAAATCCTTCAGACGGGTACCACGCCCGCCCGCGAGTATCAGGGCAACAGTTTTTAAGGGTAGCTGGCGCGCCAACATTAACGGATCGTTCTTCTCTAATCTAACCATGACTAACTCCTTTTTGATCATCTTTGGAATACGCACACTCCGTGCGCAGGCCCGTGCCAGACAGCCATAACAACCGGATTATCCGCTCCGGCAAAGGGGGGAATAGCTCGCCACTCCCCGTCAGGTAAAACAATCTCTGCGACGTCATCCGTCGCGTTCAGCGTCACCAGCCACTTATCCGAGAGCAGGATTTGCAGGCAGGCGATGCCGTGTTGCCACTCTTGCGCGCTCAGCGACTGCGCGTCTTTGTTCAGCCAGCGAACGTTGCCGTCGCCCTCTTCCCACCAGCGGTTGGCGGTGAGGGCCGGTATGTGCTGGCGGAGGTGGATCAGCGCCGCGGTAAACTGGGTTAACCCGCTGTTCGCTTCCCCCCAGTCGAGCCAGGTTAAGGTGTTATCCTGGCAATAGGCGTTGTTGTTACCGTGCTGGCTGTGGCCGTGTTCATCCCCCGCCAGCAGCATCGGCGTACCCTGCGACAACAGCAGCGTGGTCAGCAGGGCGTGCACGCTGGCGCGCCGCCGCTCAATCACGTCCAGACTTCCGCCTAACCCTTCTATACCATGGTTAAAGCTATGGTTATTGTTAGTGCCATCGCGATTTTCCTCACCGTTTGCCTCATTGTGTTTCTGATTGAAACAAACGCAGTCGCGGAGCGTAAAACCGTCGTGCGCCGTCACCAGGTTGATGGTGGCGGAGGGTAATTTACCGTCGCGTTTATACAGGTCGCTGGAGCCCGCAAAGCGCCCCGCGAACTCGCCCAAAGAGAGGTTTTTCTCCAGCCAGAAGCGGCGCGCGGTATCGCGAAAGCGATCGTTCCACTCGGCAAACAGCGGCGGGAAATTCCCCACCTGATACCCCCCCTCACCGATGTCCCACGGCTCGGCGATCAGCTTCACCTGCGACAGCACGGGGCAATTTTTTATCGCTTCAAACAGCGGTGCATGCTGGCTGAAGGCGGGCGTGCGCCCCATGACGGAGGCCAGATCGAAGCGGAAACCGTCAATGTGGAACGTCTCAACCCAGTATTTCAGGCACGTGTAAGCATAGTGCGAAACCGCCGGGTGGCTAAGATTCAGCGTGTTGCCGCAGCCGGTCCAGTTGTAGTAATCGCCATCGTCCCTGATCCAATAATAGCTACGGTTATCAATTCCGCGCTGTGAGAGCGTCGGGCCGTCGAGATCGCTTTCGGCGCTATGGTTCAGCACCACGTCCAGAATGACCTCGATTCCCGCCGCGTGCAGCGCTTTTACCGCGTCGCGAAATTCGTCCCTGGCCTTGTCCGGATGCGCCGCATAGCGCGGGTCGAGGGCGAACATCGCCAGCGGGTTATAGCCCCAGTAGTTGCTCAGCCCCAGGCGCAGCAGGCGGGGTTCGCTGGCGAAATGCGCCACGGGCAGCAGCTCGAGCGCGGTGATGCCCAGCTGCTTCAGGTAGGCGACCATCGTCGGATGCGCGAGCGCCTTATAGGTGCCGCGCATCTCTTCGGGGATCGACGGGTGGAGATACGTCAGCCCTTTCACATGCGCTTCGTAAATCACGGTGTTGCCCCACGGCGTGCGCGGCGGGGCATCGTCTTCCCAGTCGTAGAGATCGTTCACCACCACGCATTTTGGCGCGGCGGGCGCGCTGTCGCGACGATCGGGTTCACCGTAGCCGACGTGGAAGATCGGATCGTCTTTGACGTCACCGTCCACGCGGTGCGCGCACGGATCGACGAGCAGCTTCGCCGGGTTGAACCAGTTCCCCCGGGCAGGCTCCCAGGGGCCATGAACGCGATAGCCGTAGCGCAGGCCCGGGCGTCCGCTGGCCAGATAGCCGTGCCAGACGTCTCCCGTACGCTCAGGCAGATCGTAGCGGTGCTCGTTGCCTTCCCCGTCAAACACGCAGAGTTCGACCCGCTCCGCATGCGCCGAAAAGAGCGTGAAGTTCACCCCCTTTCCGTCAAAATGGGCCCCGAGCGGCTCGGGTTTACCTGCCGTAAGCTGCGTCATTCCCCCTCCCGCACCAGCCAGATAGTGCTCAGCGGCGGCAGCGTCAGGCTCAGAGAGTTCGGCCGCCCGTGGCTTTCATGCGCGTCGCTCTGCACCAGGCCGCCGTTGCCCGCGTTGCTGCCGTGGTAGTGCATAGAATCGGTATTAAGGATTTCACGCCATTTACCCGGCTGGTTAATGCCGAAGCGGTAATGCTCCCGCGGCACCGGCGTGAAGTTGCTGGCGACGATAATTTCGTTTCCGGCTTTATCGCGGCGCACAAAGACAAACACCGAGCGCTCGTGGTCGTCCACCACCAGCCACTCAAATCCGTACGGGTCAAAATCCAGCTCGTGCAGCGCTTTGTGATGGCGATAGGTCAGGTTCAGGTCGCGCACCAGGCGCTGCACGCCGTGGTGCCAGTTGTCGCCCCCTTCCAGCAGGTGCCAGTCGAGGCTGGTATCGTGATTCCACTCGCGGCCCTGCGCAAACTCGTTGCCCATAAACAGCAGCTTTTTGCCGGGGAAGGCAAACAGCCAGCCGTAGTAGGCGCGCAGGTTGGCAAACTTCTGCCACGCGTCGCCCGGCATGCGGTCGAGGATGGATTTTTTGCCGTGAACCACCTCATCATGCGACAGCGGCAGCATGAAGTTTTCGGTGTAGTTGTAGAGCAGCCCGAAGGTGAGCTTGTCGTGGTGATGCTGACGGTAGACCGGATCGAGCTTCATGTAGTCGAGGGTGTCGTGCATCCAGCCCAGGTTCCACTTGTACCAGAAGCCCAGGCCGCCCATGGACGGCGGACGCGAGACGCCGGGGAAGTCGGTAGACTCTTCCGCCATCGTTACCGCGCCTTCCACCTGCTCGCCAAGAATGCGGTTGGTGTTGCGCAGGAACTCAATGGCCTCCAGGTTTTCACGGCCACCGTACTCGTTCGGGATCCACTCGCCCTCTTTACGGCTGTAGTCGCGGTAGATCATCGACGCCACCGCATCGACGCGCAGGGCATCAATACCGAAGCGCTCAATCCAGTAGAGCGCGTTCCCCACCAGGTAGTTCGTGACCTCACGACGACCGTAGTTGTAGATCAGCGTGTTCCAGTCCTGGTGATAGCCTTCGCGCGGGTCGCTGTGCTCGTACAGCTTCGTGCCGTCGAAATCCGCCAGCGCAAAATCATCGGAGGGGAAATGGCCCGGCACCCAGTCGAGGATCACGTTCAGCCCGGCGGCGTGGGCGGCGTTGATGAAGTAGCGGAAATCGTCGCGCGTACCGAAGCGCCGCGTCGGGGCATACAGCCCGGTGGGCTGATAGCCCCAGCTGCCGTCGAACGGGTGTTCGTTGACCGGCAGCAGCTCCAGATGGGTAAAGCCCATCCATTTGGCGTACGGCACCAGCTGGTCGGCCAGCTCGCGATAGCTCAGCCAGAAGTTGTTATCGGTGTGGCGACGCCACGAGCCGAGGTGAACCTCATACACGGAGAT
>CAMKZP010000069.1 GCA_946477805.1 uncultured Enterobacter sp. | reverse complement strand
TCTGCCTGTCTCGTGGGCTCGGAGATGTGTATAAGAGACAGCCTATCACGATATTGATAATCAGCCGGGGCACAGCGACAGCTTCCTGCTCACGACCGTCCTGCGCGAGCGGTGGGGCTTTGACGGGATCGTCGTGGCGGACTACGGCGGCGTCAGCCTGCTGCATCAGCACCACGGCATTTCCCATGATGCGGCGGAATCTGCCGCGCTGGCCTTCAACGCCGGGCTGGACGTTGAGCTGCCGAAGGATGACTGCGCCCGGCATCTCGCAGAAGCGGTAGAGCGGGGGCTGATTTCTATGGCGAAAGTGGATGAAATCGTGGCGCGCACGCTGACGGAAAAATTCCGGCTCGGGCTGTTTGAAAAACCGTACGCCGATGAGAACGGCATTGACCTGCAGAACGAGGCTACCCGGCAGGCGGCGCGTGACGTTGCCACCCGCTCGATGACCCTGCTGGAAAATAGCGGCATTCTGCCTCTTGGCGGTAAACCGCGCGTGGCGGTGGTCGGCCCGACGGCGGACGATCCGCTTGCCCTGCTGAGCGGCTACAGCTTCCCGGTGCACCTGATTATCAGCGATATGGTTGAAGAGACCTCGCAGGTGACGACCCCGCGCGCGGCGCTGGAGCACTATCTTGGCACAGCGCAGGTGCGTTATGCCAAAGGGTGTCACATCATCGAAAAACGGATGGCGGGCGCGCCGGTGTTCCCGGGCGACAGCGGCGGCAAGCCGATGCAGCAGTCGCCGGTTTCACAAAGCACCGCGTTGATCCCCGAAGCCGTGAACGCCGCGCAGGAGAGTGACGTGGTGGTGGCCTGCGTCGGCGATCTCGCCGGGCTGTTCCAGAGCGGTACCGTAGGAGAAGGCTCGGATACCGATTCCCTGAACCTGCCCGGCGTGCAGCAGCAGCTGCTGGAGGCGCTGGTGGCCACCGGCAAGCCGGTTATCGTGGTGATGACCGGCGGGCGACCCTACAGCCTGCAGGGGCTGGAGGATAAGGTGGCGGCGCTGTTAATGGCCTGGGCGCCGGGGCAGGAGGGGGGCTGGGCGATTGCCGATGTGCTCACCGGCCGCGCCGAGCCGCAGGGCAGGCTGGTGGTGAGCGTGCCGAAGAGCGCGGGCGCAATGCCGTACTACTACAACCACAAGCTTAAAAGCGGCGGGACGCCGTTCGCGTTCCATTTCGGCGCCCGCTATCCGTTCGGCTTCGGGCTTGGCTGGACAACCTTTAGCTGGAGCCCGGCGCGCGTTGCCGACGCTCGCGTACCGGTTGACGGCGACGTAACGTTGAGCCTTGACGTCACCAACACCGGCGAGCGTAGCGGCAGCGAGGTGGTGCAGATCTACGTGCGCGATAAGGTCGCCACCCAGGTCCGCCCCCTGCAGGAGCTGAAGGCCTTCCAGCGCGTCACGCTCTCGCCGGGCGAAACCGCCACGCTGACCTTTACCCTGCCGGTTGAGATGTTCAACTTTACCCGTCGGGACGGAAAGCGCATCGTGGAGCCCGGCGAGTTTGAGCTGCAGGCCGGGGCGTCGTCAGCGGATATTCGTGACGCGGTGACGGTGACGGTAATCGGAGAGACGCGGATCCTGCCGGGCGAGTGGAAAATGATGAGCCGCTGTGAAGTGGGGCGCGGATAAAAGGATAAAAAAAAGCCCATCGTGGGAGATGGGCAAAGACTACACACAGCAATTCGTTGTTTCACTCAGGGGATTTCCATGCTTATAAATCAAGGTGTTGATTTATAACCGTGTCCTAATACTAGGCAAGTCAGCTTTTAGCGTCGATCAGATTCGTCTCAATAGTTAAAGAGACGTAAAGATTTCCAGGGCTAAAAATTGACGCGGGGGGCGAAACGGCGGGTCTGACCAGTGTGCAGGGAATAAATAGTTTAGCAATGCTTATATATTGCAGTAGCAAGTGTAGGCCGGGTAAGCGCAGCGCTACCCGGCACAACCCTCACGGCTGATGGCGATCTTCCAGCTCTTCAAGTTCGCTCAAGATCACGTCCGGGTCGGTTCCCGGCGGCGGCACTTCGTGCACCCAGGCGGAGAAGAGACGCCAGGTTACCGCCAGCAGGACCGGGCCGATAAACAGGCCGATCATCCCAAAGGCAATCAGCCCGCCAATCACGCCGGATAAAATCAGGATCAGCGGCAGGTCGGCGCCCATGCGGATGAGGATAGGGCGGATTACGTTATCCATCGTCCCGACCACGCAGCTCCAGACCAGCAGGACGGTGCCCCAGGTGGTATCGCCCGTCCAGTAGAGCCAGATGATGCTCGGGACCAGCACCAGCAACGGCCCAAGCTGCGCAAGGCAGGTCATCAGCATCACAACGGTAAAGACCGTTGCGTACGGAACGCCGGAGATAGCCAGACCGATACCGCCGAGCACCGCCTGCACCAGCGCGGTGACGACCACGCCCAGCGCCACCGCGCGCACGGCCTGAGCGGCAAGCAGCACCGCCGCGTCGCCGCGTTTGCCCGCCAGCCGGGTTGCAAAGTGGCGAACCCCCAGAGCAACCTGCTCACCGCGCCAGTACAGCAGGGCGCTGAAGACCAGCATCAGCGAACAGTGCATCATAAAGCGGCCGATATGCGCCGCCTGGCCGACAAACCAGGTGGTTGTGGTGCCGATATACGGACGCACTTTCGCCATCAGCGCGCTGCCGCCCATCTCCAGCAGGCCGTGCCAGCCGCTGTAGAGCTTTGCGCCGACGACGGGAATGCTGTTAAGCCAGGCCAGGTCCGGAAGGGTCAGATCGCCGCTGCTGACGGCGCGGATCACCGGGCCGCTGGAGTCGACCAGGCTGTTAACCAGCAGGGCAATCGGAATAATAAACAGCAGGAACAGCAGCAGCGTCATGACCAGCACGGCTAACCCGCGTCGCCCAAAAAGCAGCTTCTGCAGACGCAACAGCAGGGGCCAGGTGGCGACGACGACGGTCGCGGCCCACGCGAAGCCGAGCACGAAAGGCTGAACAATCCACAGGCACGCAATAATCATGATGGCTAAGAACAGCACCGACAGCAAAATTTGCGCAACGTCCCTGGGCTGACGAAGATTGACCATAAATGAAACTTCCCTTAAATGAACGCCAGCGCGGCTGGCGAGAACGTAACCGCTGCTCTCTAATCATTGGTGATATCAGCGATTTTTAACAGGCGGATTTTGCCCGTAATTCTGCAGAGCGCATAAGAAAAAAATGTGATAAAACTTTCCAGACACCACGCAAACGATTTCACACTACTCTAATTAGGGTCGACAGTCATGATCCCACAGATTTCTCAGGCACCCGGCGTCGTTCAGCTGGTGCTTAATTTTTTGCAGGCACTGGAGCAACAGGGTTTTACAGGGGATACCGCCACGAACTACGCCGACAGGCTGACGATGGCGACCGATAACAGTATTTACCAGCTTCTTCCCGATGCCGTCGTTTTCCCCCGCTCAACGGCGGACGTGGCGCTTATTGCCCGTCTGGCCTCGCAGGAGCGTTTTACCCCGCTGGTCTTTACCCCGCGCGGCGGCGGCACCGGCACCAACGGGCAGGCGCTGAACCAGGGCATCATCATTGATATGTCCCGCTATATGAACCGCATCATCGAAATCAACCCTGAAGAGGGCTGGGTGCGCGTTGAGGCGGGAGTGATTAAAGATCGGCTCAACGAGTACCTGAAACCTTACGGCTATTTCTTTGCGCCTGAGCTCTCCACCAGCAACCGCGCCACGATTGGCGGGATGATCAACACCGATGCCTCAGGGCAGGGCTCGCTGGTCTACGGCAAAACCTCCGACCACGTGCTGGGCGTGCGCGCCGTGCTGCTGGGGGGCGATATTCTGGATACCCAGCCGATGCCGGTTGAGCTCGCCGAAACGCTGGGCAAAGAGAGCACTGCGAGCGGGCGAATTTACCGCACCGTGCTGGAGCGCTGTCGCGACAATCGCCAGCTTATCCTCGACAAATTCCCGAAGCTGAACCGCTTCCTGACGGGCTACGACCTGCGCCACGTTTTTAACGACGATCTGACCCAGTTTGATTTAACCCGCGTGCTGACCGGCTCGGAAGGGACGCTGGCGTTTATTACCGAAGCGCGTCTGGATATCACCCCGCTGCCGAAGGTGCGCCGCCTGGTGAACGTCAAGTACAGCTCGTTCGATTCCGCCCTGCGCAACGCGCCGTTTATGGTGGACGCCCGGGCGCTGTCGGTGGAAACCGTCGACTCGAAAGTGCTGAATCTGGCGCGGGAAGACATCGTCTGGCACTCCGTGAGCGAGCTTATCGCCGACGTGCCGGATAAAGAGATGCTCGGCCTGAACATCGTCGAATTCGCCGGTGATGACGCCGGGCTGATTGAAAGCCAGGTAACGACGCTCTGCCAGCGTCTGGACGAGCTTATCGCGAACGGCGAGGGCGGGGTGATTGGCTGGCAGCTGTGTAACGATCTCTCCGGCATCGAGCGTATCTACGCGATGCGTAAAAAAGCGGTGGGGCTGCTCGGGAACGCGAAAGGGGCGGCCAAGCCGATTCCCTTTGCCGAAGATACCTGCGTGCCGCCGGAACATCTGGCGGACTATATCGTGGAGTTCCGCGCGCTGCTGGACGGTCACGGGCTGAGCTACGGTATGTTCGGCCACGTTGACGCGGGCGTGCTGCACGTGCGTCCGGCGCTGGACATGTGCGATCCGCAGCAGGAGATCCTGATGAAGGAGATCTCCGACGACGTGGTGGCCCTGACCGCCAAATACGGCGGCCTGCTGTGGGGCGAGCACGGGAAAGGGTTCCGCGCGCAGTACAGCCCGGCGTTCTTCGGCGAGCAGCTGTATGGCGAACTGCGCAAGGTCAAGGCGGCGTTTGACCCGGACAACCGTCTTAACCCGGGCAAGATTTGCCCGCCCGAGGGCGTTGACGCGCCGATGCTGCAGGTCGATGCCGTCAAGCGCGGCACCTGGGACAGGCAGATCCCGATTGCGGTGCGCTCCTCCTGGCGCGGGGCGATGGAGTGCAACGGTAACGGCCTGTGCTTCAACTTCGACGTGAAAAGCCCGATGTGCCCGTCGATGAAAATCACCAGCAACCGCATTCACTCCCCGAAAGGGCGCGCAACGCTGGTGCGCGAGTGGCTGCGGCTGCTGGCCGACCGCGGCGTCGATCCGCTGAAGCTTGAGCAGGAGCTGCCGCAAAAACGCGCCAGCCTGCGCGGGCTTATCGAACGCACCCGC
This sequence comes from uncultured Enterobacter sp., assembly GCA_946477805.1. GTDB lineage: Bacteria > Pseudomonadota > Gammaproteobacteria > Enterobacterales > Enterobacteriaceae > Enterobacter. The sequence continues at coordinate 5,805 of CAMKZP010000069.1, read as the reverse complement.
AACAGCTGGCACGCGAATAAAGGCGAATACGATTTCTCGCACGAGGTGAAAGAGGCCATGTCCGGCTGTCTGGCGTGCAAGGCCTGTTCAACCCAGTGCCCGATTAAAATTGACGTGCCGGAGTTCCGCTCGCGTTTCCTGCAGCTTTACCACACGCGCTACCTGCGCCCCGTGCGCGACCATCTGGTGGCGACGGTGGAGAGCTATGCCCCGCTGATGGCGCGCGCGCCGAAGACGTTTAACTTCTTTATCAACCAGCCGCTGGTGCGCAGGCTGTCCGAAAAGCATATCGGGATGGTGGATCTGCCCCTGCTGTCGACGCCGTCGCTGCAGCGCCAGCTCGTCGGGCATCGCTCGGCGAACATGACCCTGGAGCAGCTTGAGGCCCTGAGCCCGGAGCAAAAAGCGAAGGTCGTGCTGGTGGTGCAGGATCCGTTTACCAGCTACTACGATGCGCAGGTGGTGGCTGACTTTGTCCGTCTGGCGGAAAAAATCGGCTATCAGCCGGTGGTTCTGCCGTTCTCACCGAACGGCAAGGCGCAGCACATCAAGGGTTTCCTGAACCGCTTTGCGAAAACCGCGCAAAAAACCTCGGACTTCTTAAACCGCGTGGCGCAGCTCGGCATGCCGATGGTGGGCGTCGATCCGGCGCTGGTGCTCTGCTATCGCGATGAGTACAGGCAGACGCTGGGTGAAAAACGCGGTGATTTCCACGTCATGCTGGTCCACGAATGGCTGCCTGAAGCGCTGCAGCACACCGCCTCGCAGGACGTCAGCGGCGAGCCGTGGTATCTGTTTGGCCACTGCACGGAGGTGACGGCGCTGCCGGGCGCGCCTTCCCAGTGGGCGTCGATTTTCGCCCGCTTTGGCGCGAAGCTTGAGAGCGTCAGCGTGGGCTGCTGCGGAATGGCGGGAACCTACGGCCATGAGGTAAAAAACCACGCCAGCTCGCTTGGGATTTACGAGCTGTCGTGGCATCAGGCGATGCAGCGTTTGCCGCGCAGCCGCTGTCTGGCGACGGGCTACTCCTGCCGCAGCCAGGTGAAGCGCGTTGAGGGCAACGGCGTGCGCCATCCATTACAGGCTTTACTGGAGATTATGGGATGATCTGGAAACGTGCGGTGACGCTGCAGGCGCTGAACGCCATGGGCGAGGGGAATATGGTGGGACTGCTGGATATTCAGTTCACCCGCATCGGTGAGAACGAGCTGGAAGCGACAATGCCCGTCGACGGCCGCACCCATCAGCCGTTTGGCTTGCTGCACGGCGGCGCCTCCGTCGTGCTGGCGGAGACGCTGGGTTCGGTAGCGGGATATCTGTGTACCGAAGGGGAGCAGAAGGTCGTCGGACTGGAGGTTAATGCCAACCATATCCGCGCCGTGCGCAGCGGACGCGTGCGCGGCGTCTGCCGCGCGCTTCATGCCGGCAGCCGTCATCAGGTGTGGCAGATTGATATTCTGGACGAGCAGGACCGCCTGTGCTGCTCGTCCAGGCTCACGACGGCGGTGGTGTAAAGTTTTTAGATGTTTTGCCTGTGGTCAAAAACTAGCCATCGGGTTGTGATATACTGGTCGCGTTTTGTACACAAGCGAGGACACCATGGATAACGCATTAACCCCAACCCAGCTGGCAACTGAATATTTACGTCGCGATAAAAGCAATCTGTCACCGGCGCAGTACCTGAAAAAGCTGAAACAGCTTGAGCTGGAATTTGCAGATCTGCTTGCGCTCTCTTCGAACGAGCTGAAAGAAGAGATCTACTTTGCCTGGCGGTTGGGCGTTCACGTCCATTAATCACTGTCGAAAAGGCCGCACGAGCGGCCTTTTTTGTGCCTGAAGTTCAGTATCTGGCGGGGAGTTTGATGATGTTAAGCAGCCTGCCTTCCTTCATTTCGATAAATCCGCCCGTTTTTAAGTCTGCCAGAATGCGCATGACGCCGCTGCGGGAAAGCTGCGTTTTGTCGCGGATGTAGCGCTCGGCGCTGACCCCGCGGCGGTAGGATTCATCTTCATTCATCAATAAAATAAGCTGCTGTCGAATCATTTCGTATGCCGTGGGTGCCCCCTTTGGCATGACGGTGTTATAGAGCCGGCTGTACATGTACATCAGGTGGTGAGAGACCGCGTCCCACAGGCCCTTTTCCTCAACGATGGCGTTGAGCCGCTCGGCGGAGAGGATGCCAATCGTGCAGGCATCGACCGCGATCAAATAGTCATCGAAAAAAATTTCTTTCATATTGGCAAGACCGAAGAGCGCCGGGCTTTTCGCCGTGGAAAGCATGACGTCGTCGGTTCGCCGGTAGAGGGCCACGGTCCCCTCCAGAATCAAGTAGCACATCGCCTGGCCCTGGATGTGGAGATCCAGCCGCTCCCCGCGGTCGGTGCGTCGCAGGGTGCAGTAGGGGCGCAGCTCGGTAATAAGCGCCTGAGCGTAGGGCGAACCACGATGCTGCTTTTCTGTGGGGGACATAGCCTGAATCCGAAGGAACACACTGACTGATTATAGCGTGCGTTCTGCCGACGTCCCGCAACTCGGCACCGCCTTTACACGTTCACCGCATCGATCAGCCGCGTTTTCATGCTCTGATAGGCCGACGCCGCGAACTCCTCCGCCCAGCGCTGATCCTCAATCGCCTCTAGCTGCACCGCGCAGTATTTTGTTTCCGGCGTTTTGGAGATCGGGTCGAGATTATCCTGGGTCAGCTCGTTGCAGGCGCCAATCCACCACTGATAGGTCATGTAGACGGCTCCTCTGTTAATGCGCTCGCTGATGCTGGCGCGCGTAATCACCTTGCCCCTGCGCGATCGCACCCAGACCAGCTGGCCGTCGCGGATGCCCAGCCTGTCGGCATCGGCAGGGTTCATCTGCACGCGTCCCGGCTCGTCGGCCAGGCTCTGCAGGGCGGCACAGTTCCCGGTCATTGACCGGCAGGAGTAGTGGCCCACTTCGCGTACCGTACAGAGCACCAGCGGGTACGCCTCATCCGGCGTTTCTGCGGGCGCGCGCCAGGCGGCGGCAAACAGCTGCCCTTTGCCGGTGGGGGTATCAAACTTATTGTCTTTGTACAGGTATGGCGTGCCGGGGTGGTCGAGCGTCGGGCACGGCCACTGCACGTGGCCCATCTCGCCCATTTTCTCGTAGGTCACGCCGTGGAACAGCGGGCACAGCTCGCGCATCTCGTCCCAGATCTGCTGGTTCGAGTCGTAGTGCATCGGGTAACCCATCTCGGTGGCGAGCAGGCTGATGATTTCCCAGTCGCGCCTGACGTTGCCGCTGGCGGTGATGGCCTGGCCAAAACGCTGGAAGCCGCGGTCAGCGCAGGTAAAGACGCCACCGTGTTCGCCCCACGACGTGGCAGGGAGCAGAACGTCGGCCACTTCCGCCGTTTTGGTCATGAAGATGTCCTGAACCACCACGAAGTCGAGCGCCTCAAAGCCGCTGCGCACCAGGCCGAGGTCGGCTTCGGTCTGAAGCGGATCTTCTCCCATGATGTAGTAGGCTTTGACCTTACCCTCCAGCGCGAGGTGAGGGACTTCGGTAATGCGCGTGCCGACGCGGTCATCCATGCTGCTGGCGTCGATTCCCCAGGCGTCGGCAAATTTCTGTCTGACCGCCGGATCCGTTACGTCCTGATAGCCGGGGAACATGTTGGGCAGCACGCCCATATCGCACGCGCCCTGCACGTTGTTCTGCCCACGAACGGGGCCTACGCCGACGGCCGGACGGCCCAGGTTGCCGGTCAGCAAGGCCAGGCTGGAGAGCCCTTTCACCACGTCCACCGCCTGACCAAACTGCGTGACGCCCATGCCCCACATTACCGTGGCGGACGGGGCGGCGGCGAAGGTGCGCATCGCCTGGCGAACGTCGCGGGCGGGAATGCCCGTCAGGTGTTCGACCTTCTCCGGCGCGTAGTCCTTGACGATCCGGCGATAGGCCTCTAGCCCTTCGGTAAAGCGCGCGACGTAGTTTTTGTCGTACAGCTCCTCCTCCAGCAGAACATAGCCGAAGGCGTTCACCAGCGCCATATTGCTGCCGTTGTTGAGCTGCAGGTGCTGGTCGGCAATGCGTGCCGTCTCGATGCGACGCGGATCGCAGACGATGATTTTTGCCCCGTTCTCACGCGCTTTCAGCACGCGGCGGGCGACGATCGGGTGCGAGTCCGCCCAGTTATAGCCAAACACCAGCAGGCATTTTGAGTTTTCGATGTCGCTGATGGCGTTGCTCATCGCGCCGTTGCCGAGGGTTTCCTGCAGCCCGGCAACGGACGGGCCGTGGCAGACGCGGGCGCAGCAGTCCACGTTGTTGGTGTTAAGCACCGCGCGGGCAAACTTCTGCATCACGTAGTTGGTTTCGTTCCCCGTCCCCCTGGAGGAGCCGGTGGTCATGATGGCGCGGGGGCCGAACTGCTCTTTAATGTGCGTCAGCCGTTGGGCGGTATAGCGGATGGCCTCGTCCCAGGTGACGGCGGTGAAGGCCTCGCCTTTACGGTAGCGGATCATGGGCTGCGTCAGGCGGGGCGTCAGCAGACGGGTGTCGTTCAGGAAGTCCCAGCCGTAAAAGCCTTTCAGACAGAGCGTGCCCTGATTGGTGACGCCGTCTGCCGCCTCGGCGCGGACGATACGGTTATGTTCAACAACAAGATTAAGCTTACAGCCCGCACCGCAGTAGGGGCAGACGCTGGCGATTTTTTTCATCAATAACAGACCTGTTAAGAAATGAAGCAATGTTTAACTGGATAGCCCAGTCCCGTAGAAGGGGCTAAGCAGGATCCATGCCACAATGTCTTTGCAGGTTTTTCAGCGGGATGCGAGGGGGGAAGTGTGTCATCGTCAGGCTGTTCGACAGAATTGACGATGACACGTTAGCGGCGGTGGAAGAGGGCGGGTTACAAGTCGTCCATGGTGTAGCCTACGACGATTTCCAGCGTTTTGCGGATAACGTCGGCCTGAACCACGTCATCCGTGGCTTCCAGCGTCTGGATCAGCCAGAGAATAATGGCTTTGTTGGTCAAATGGCCTTCCGAGGCCAGGACACAGCGTACTGCATTAGAAAAAACAGCGGACTCTTCAGCAAATCTTTCACCCGCGTGACGGAAATATTCCGACAGCGCGCTATCCAAAAAAGCGGAATGGTATTCGGGTTGCAGCTGAATATTTTGTCTCATTTGTTCTCACCGTAGCTGTTGGGGTTGTAGTCAATGTATCTTTTTAGAATCGGACGGTTTTCCATTTCCAAATAAAGGCACTACATTGTCTCTGTTATGTTTAAGAGATCCCTCTCTTACGGTTCGTCCTTGCGCGGTGCTGCGACGTTTAAAGGCGATGCTGTTTGAACCGATTTCGGCAATCACCATCGCAATCGTCTCCCGCCGCTGGGGATCCTTTTCATGCTCTTCCATGTTTCGCAGACGCTTAACCAGGGCATCGGTCGTCACAGGCCCCCGCTCCTTCAAAAGGGAAAGAACGGCTTCTCCGATTAACTGGTCGATCAGGCGATCTGCGTCATGGCTGTTCATAGGTTACCGTTCAAACAGCAGACCCAGCAGCATGTGATAATGATGTTCCTCTTCAGGGCCATCGGCCTTTTCGAGGCGGCTTAGCAGTTTGGTGCAGAGCGATTTGCGATTCAGATTTCGCCCGTCGCTGAGAATTTCAACAACCACCTGGCCCAGCGTCTCCTGCTGGGTAGGAAGCGCGGCTTTTTCGAAGTATTGCGCAATGGCTGCTGCTGAATCTGCGACATAACCGTTCTGGTGCATGTTTCGCTCCTGTAAATATTCGTAATCACTAACGTTACAATTAAGG
>CAMKZP010000068.1 GCA_946477805.1 uncultured Enterobacter sp. | reverse complement strand
TGAGCACGTTGCGCAGCACCGGGGCGGCGTGAACGTAGCGGATACCGGAGCGCACCGCAGAGAAGAAGTGCTCCGGCGGCAGGCGCTGCACGGACGGCGCCGGACGCCAGCGCCACAGCACCCACGCCACGCCCACCACCGACAGCGCGTTCAGCGCAAACACCATCCACGGTCCGGCCAGCGACAGCAGGAAGCCGCCCAGCGCGGGGCCAATCGCCCGGCTGATGTTCACCCCGAGCGAGTTCAGCGCCACGGCGGCACCCAGCTCCGGCTTGCTCACCAGATCCGGCACCACGGCCTGGAACGGCGGCGAGCTCATCGCCGCGCCCACGCTCAGCAGAAACGTCGCCACCAGCAGAACGGCGGGAGTCACGTGTCCGGTGAAGGAGAGCAGCGTCAGCCCGGCGGCGGCAATAAAGACCCACAGCTGGGAGAAGAGCAGGTATTTACGTCGGTCGACGATGTCCGCCATCACCCCGGACGGCAGGGCGAAGAGGAACATCGGCAGGCTGCTCGCCGCCTGCACCAGGGCGATATCCAGCGGGTCGGCGCTCAGGGTCAGCATGCTCCAGTTGATGCCGACGTCGCTCATCCATGAGCCGACGTTGGAGACCACCGTCGCTATCCACAGCATGCGGAATACCGGCTGGCTCAGCGGCTGCCAGGGTGAAACTGCCGCTGCGGGCGTCGGCTCGACGTGGGCGTCGCGAACGTCGTTAACCTGGGTCATGCGAATCTCTCCGCGGCTTTACGCTGCAGCCGCCACTGGCCCGGCCCGGTGAGGGCGAGAGTAGTGAAGACGATCAGCAGCAGCCAGCCAAACTGCCCCTCGGCAATGGACCAGTCCGGGTGCACCGCCAGCATCGCCACCAGCAGCACGCCGATAATCGGCAGGCACGCCAGGCGGGCGTAGACGCCCGCAATGATAAACAGCGGGCAAATCACCTCGGCGAAAATCGCCGGGATCAGGCTCATATACGGGCCAAAGCCGAACGGATCTTCAATGCGCGTCAGCTCTTCGTTAAAGTGAAATACCTTCGGCAGGCCGTGCACGTACAGCATCAGCAGGCAGCCGGTCAGGCGCAGGAAGAACAACCCCAGATCGATCCGGGGCGAAGCAACGGTGTTTTTCATCAGAATGCAAAGCAGCTGCAGCCCAGCGCCCCCCAGAAAGCGTTTTCGTCCGACACCGGCATCTCTGACGTGCGGGCAACGTCGTGCTGGTGGCTGTGAACCCCGCACGGCCCGCAGCAGTGGTGGACGGCGCTCATGCCGACGCGTGCGGCCTGCGGCGGCGCGCTGCGGTAGTGGCCAGGCACCTTCACCACCGGGGACCACTCGGGCAGCACCGGAATGGCGGGCGGGGAAAGCGGCCCGAAGGCGCCCGCGGCGTAGACGATGTCGCCGTTCACCACCGTCAGAACCGACTCGATGCCCTTGATCTCCTCTTCCGGCACGCGGAAGAAGTCTTTGCTCAGCACGGCGAGATCCGCGAGCTGGCCCGCTTTGATCTGCCCCTTCTGGTTTTGCTCGTTAGAGAACCACGCGCTGCCCTGGGTCCAGAGCATCAGAGCGGTGTCGCGATCCAGGCGGGCGCTGCGATCGTACATCTGCATCCCGCCGACGGTACGGCCGGAGACCAGCCAGTAGAGCGCGGTCCACGGGTTGTAGCTCGCCACGCGGGTGGCGTCAGTGCCTAATCCCACCGGCACGCCGGTCTCGAGCATTTTCGCCACCGGCGGCGTGTGGCGGGTGGCTTCGATGCCGTAGCGCTCGGCGAAGTATTCGCCCTGGAAGGCCATGCGGTGCTGCACGGCAATGCCGCCGCCCAGCTCCTTGATGCGGTCGATGTTGGCCTGCGAGACGGTTTCCGCGTGGTCGAAGAACCAGTGCAGCCCGTTGAACGGAATGTCGCGGTTGACCTTCTCGAAGACGTCCAGCATGCGGCTGATGGATTCGTTGTAGGTGGCGTGCAGGCGGAACGGCCAGCGGTGCTCGACCAGATGGCGCACCACGCGCTCCAGCTCGTCCTCCATGCCCGGCGCAAGATCCGGGCGCGGCTCAAGGAAATCTTCAAAATCGGCGGCGGAGAAGACCAGCATTTCACCCGCCCCGTTGTGGCGGAAGAAGTCGCTGCCCTGGCCCGGCGTGAGCATGTCGGTCCATTTTTCAAAGTCCTCCAGCTCGTGGCCCGGGCGCTGGGTGAACAGGTTGTAGGCAATGCGGATGGTCATCTGCTTTTTCTCGTGCAGCTCGGCAATCACCTCGTAATCTTCCGGGTAGTTCTGGAAGCCGCCGCCCGCGTCGATGGCGCTGGTCAGCCCCAGGCGGTTCAGCTCGCGCATAAACTGGCGCGTGGAGTTGACCTGCTGCTCCAGCGGCAGCTTCGGCCCTTTGGCGAGCGTCGAGTACAAAATCATGGCGTTAGGGCGGGCAATCAGCATCCCGGTCGGGTTGCCGTTGGCGTCGCGCTGGATCTCGCCGCCCGGCGGGTTCGGCGTGTCTTTGGTGTAGCCGACCACCCTCAGCGCGGCGCGGTTGAGCAGGGCGCGGTCGTACAGGTGCAGGATAAAGACCGGGGTGTCCGGCGCGGCGTCGTTGATCTCGTCCAGCGTCGGCATGCGGCGCTCGGCAAACTGGAACTCGCTCCAGCCGCCCACCACCCGCACCCACTGCGGCGACGGCGTGCGCAGGGCCTGCTCTTTCAGCATGCGCAGCGCATCCGCCAGCGACGGCACGCCTTCCCAGCGCAGCTCAAGGTTGTAGTTCAGCCCGCCGCGGATCAGGTGCAGGTGGGAATCGTTCAGGCCGGGGATGGCGGTGTGGCCTTTTAAGTCGACCACTTTGGTACCGTCGCCGCGGTGTTGCATCACCTCGGCGACGGTACCCACTTCCAGAAACTTTCCGTCGCGCACGGCAACGGCTTCCGCGAGAGGGTTCTCGCGATCGACGGTGTGAAACTGGCCGTTAACCAGAATAAGATCGGCTTTACCGGGGGTAACCATAACTGCTCCAGACTGAGAGGGGAATGGTCAGGATTATGGGAACCGGTTTCGGGAAAGATCCAGTTATACAATAGGATAGGTATACCAAAGTATAACTATACCTTAGGTTAACTATACGAAGAGATAATTACGCCCGGGCGGCGCGGGTCATAGGATGAACGGGATTTTATCGGCGTGCTTTTCACGTCGATGTTAACCTTTAACCTCACTGGATAATCTTATGACCACTTCAAAGCTCGAAGTCTTAACCCCTGCGAACTGTCAGATCATCTTCATCGACCACCAGCCGCAGATGGCGTTCGGCGTGCAGTCTATTGACCGCCAGGTGCTGAAAAACAACACCGTGGCGCTGGCGAAAGCGGCTAAGGTGTTCAACATTCCGACCATCATCACCACCGTTGAGACCGAAAGCTTCTCAGGCAACACCTATCCGGAGCTGCTGGACGTCTTCCCGGGCCAGGACATTCTTGAGCGTACCTCCATGAACTCCTGGGACGACCAGAAGGTGCGTGACGCGCTGAAGGCCAACGGCAAGAAGAAGGTGGTGGTTGCGGGCCTGTGGACCGAAGTGTGCAACAACAGCTTTGCCCTGTGCGCGATGCTGGAAGGCGACTACGAAATCTACATGGTGGCGGACGCGTCCGGCGGCACTTCTAAAGAAGCCCACGACTTCGCGATGCAGCGCATGATCCAGGCGGGCGTGATCCCGGTGACCTGGCAGCAGGTAATGCTGGAGTGGCAGCGCGACTGGGCTCATAAAGAGACCTACACCGCGGTGATGGATATCGTGCGCGAGCACTCCGGCGCGTACGGCATGGGCGTCGATTACGCCTACACCATGGTGCACAAAGCGCCGTCTCGCCAGAAGAGCGAGCACCGCACGCTGGCGCCTGTCCCGGCACGCTAAGCCCCGCTGGCGGGCTGGTCCCTCATCCGGCTCGCCGCTGCTTTTTTCTGGAGTTCACAATGAGTACAGGGTTGATATCCCTCGCGGCAGGCGTGTTGATTGGCCTGATGTATGCCGTGCTGAAGGTGCGATCCCCCGCGCCGCCCGCGCTGGCGCTGATTGGCCTGCTGGGCATGCTGGCGGGCGAACAGGCGATGCGCCACCTGATGGCCCGTGACGCTGCTGCCAGCGTGCAGGTGACGGTGCCGCAGGCGCAGCGCCCGGCAGGAGCATCCTCATGAAGGCATGGATAATTTCGCTGGCGTGCGGCGTGGCGGCTGGGGTAATTTACGCCCTGCTCGACGTCCATTCCCCGGCCCCGCCGGTGGTCGCGCTGCTTGGCCTGTTCGGCATGCTGGTGGGTGAACAGCTGATCCCCATCGGGCGTCGTTTGTTGAGCCGTGAACCGCTTACCCTTGCCTGGTTTCGTCACGAATGCGTGCCGAAAATCAGCGGTACTGCGCCCCCCGCGCCCGCGAAGGAAAGCCGCGACGCGTAACGCTTTGTTTGAGGAAAGACAGCATGACGCTGCCGTGGCGCATTGCCATCATTGACGACGAACGTTCTGTGCGCAGCGGGCTAAGTAACCTGCTGCAGTCGGAAGGGTATGCTACCGATACCTTCGATTCGGCAGAGGTGTTTTTGAGCCACCCCCTCGCGCTGTCCGGCGCGTCGCTGGTGATCGCCGACATCAAGCTGCGCGGCATGAACGGCATTGAGCTGTTTGAAAAGCTGCGCCTGCTGGCCGTTCCGCCGCCGCCAATACTCTTTATCTCCGGTCATGCTGATGAAAATATGCAGCGGTACGCTCTCAGCCTGGGCGCCGCTGCATTTTTGCGTAAGCCCATTAACATCGATATTCTGCTGGATCATATTCAGCGGGAGCTGGCCCGCCGACAATAAGGATCGCGGATGAACGAACAAGCGTCGCCTGCATTTTGGCCTGCCCGGGGGGATCTCCACGACGGGCGGGCTTTTGTCCTGAAAGAGGATGTGATTTTTACCGTGCTGGCGCAGGAGGGGGGCATCTCCTGGATGAACGCGCGGCATCCCCAGTCCGGCGGCTCGTTTATCATTGCTACGGCGGTCAGCGACGAAGAAGAGGAGCGCGCCACCCGGCTGCTGAAAAATGAGTTTGCCCTGCGCGATCAGCTTCAGGACGGCTGGGCGATCCGCGCCGTGGCCTCCACCCAGTACCGCGGGCGCTTCGCGCTGGTCTACGCCCCGTTCGCCTTTGAGCTGCTGGCGCGCCGCGCGGGCACGGCGATTTCCGGCATCTCTCGCTTTATCGAGCTGGCGATCCGCATCTGCGCCCCCCTGCGCCAGATGCACCTGCAAAGCCTGATCCACGGCGATATCAAGCCCGGCAGCATCTTTATGCATCACGACGGCACCTGCCGTCTGGGCAGCTTTGGCCTCTCCAGCAGCACCTCCGGGGCGTTCTCGCAGACCCGGCTTGCAGTCTCCGGCGGGACGCCCGCCTATATGTCACCGGAACACTCAACCCGCACCCAGCGCGCCGTCGACGGGCGCAGCGATCTCTACAGCCTCGGCATGGTCTTATATGAGCTTCTCACCGGCCGCCTGCCGTTTGAGCTGGGGGCAGACGACCAGACGAACTGGGCGCACTACCATATTGCCTCTGAGCCGCTGGCCCCCGGCCAGGTGCGGCCGGACGTGCCCGCCATGCTGTCGACCATCATCCTCACGCTGCTGGAGAAGAAGCCTGAAAAACGCTACCAGACCGTTGACGGGCTGATAGCCGATCTCCGGCGCTGCCAGGCGACCCTGACCGCCGACGGTGACATTGCCTCCTTTACTCTCCGGCAATCCATCTGGCGGACGCTCTGTTTGCCGCCCATCCGCAGGCCAGCGAGGTTATTGCCGCGTTCGAGCGGGTCGGGCAGAGCAGCGTTCCGGAGCTGGTCATTATCGGCGGGCCTTCCGGGATAGGAAAATCGTCCGTCATCGCTACCGCGCTTCGGGCGCTCCAGCAGCGCAGGGCGTTGCTGGCGGTGGGCAAGGTCGATCAGTTTTCACCCTCCTTGCCCTACGGCGTGCTGAGCTCGGCGTTTCGTACCCTGACGCTGCATCTCCTCGGCCTGCCGGCGGAGGAGGTCGCCAGGTGGAAAATCCGCCTTACCCGCGCCCTTGAGGGCTACGAGGAGCTGGCCGTCAGCCTGGTGCCGGAGCTGAATTTACTTCTGGAAACCAGGCCGCGCCTCTCTCCGGATACTTTTTCCACCGACGCGCGGGCGCGCTTTGGCCAGATGATGCTGGCGCAGGTTAAAACCTTTGCCACCCAGGGCGCGCCGCTGGTGCTGGTGCTGGATGATATTCAGTGGATTGACGCCGCCAGCCTGCAGACCCTGAAGCATCTGCTGGTCACCTGCGGCGCGGTTCCGCTGCTGGTGGTCGTGGCCCATCGGGAAAGCGGGCCGCTCAGTGAACCCTTCCAGCAAAACCCGCTGGCGAGCCTGCCGGAGGCGGCGCAGAACGTGACCCGGATTACCCCGCAGCCGCTTTCGGTGAAGGCGGTGGCGCGCTGGCTGGGGGGCATCTTCCACGCCCGGAGCGCCAGCACCGCCGATCTCGCCAGCCTGATCCACCAAAAAACCGGCGGCAACCCGCTGTTTGTGCATGAGTTTTTCCGCCGCATCGTCGACGATGGCCTGGTCGTACACAACAAATATCAGGACAAATGGCGGTACGATCTGCAGGCGATCCGCGCCCGCCACTACACCGAAAACGTGGCGACGCTGATGCTCGAACAGCTAAAGGAGATGCCCGAAGAGACGCGCCGCCTGCTGGGCAGCATCGCCTGCCTGGGCTGCACGGGCGAGCTGGAGACGATCTGCCGCGTGGTGGGGATGTCGGTGGCGGAAATCCGCTACGCGCTGCACCCGGCGGTAAGCGCTCAGCTGATCGTGCTGACGGAGAAAGCGTACGCGTTCACCCACGACCGGGTGCAGGAGGCGGCCTTTGCCCTGCTCGACAAGGGGGAGAAAAGCCATCTGCACCTGACCACCGCCAGGCTGCTGGCCGATGCCGCGCGCCAGGCGGCGGGCAACGAACTCTTATTCCGCGCGGTTCACCACGTTACCGCCGCGCTGGACTGCAGCCAGCCGGCCCCGCAGCGGCAGATGTTCCGCGAGCTGAGCCTGCTGGCGGCGCGGCGCGCAAAGCGCACCGGCGACTATGCCTCCGCGCTGGGCTACATCCAGACCGCCCGCGCGCTGGGCAACGCGGGCGCGGTGTCTGATTTTATGCTGGATATCGAAGAGGCGGGCTGCGAGTTCGCGCTGGGGCACCTTGAGCGCACGCGAGCGCTGTGCGATGCGATCCTCGGCTCGCCGGGCGGGCTGACGGAGAAAGCGCTGGCGGCCAACCTGCTGGCGGAAGTCTATCTGCGCCAGTCGGACATTCGTCTGGCGCTGGAGGCCGCGCTGTGCTGGCTGGGCGTGTTTGGCATCCAGATTAGCCGTTACCCGGAAACTGCAGAGTGCGACGAGGCCTGGCAGGCGTTTTGCCTGCGCGCGCGCGACGCGGAGCCCTTCTCCCGGCTGGCGCTGATGGAGAGCGAAGAGACCGAAGCGGTCATGAATCTGCTTTACAGCGCCAGCATTTTTGCCAGCTTCACCTGTCCGCGCCTGCACTTCCTGCTGCTCTGTCGGATGATGCACCTGACGCTTGACCACGGCATCACCGGCGCCTCCACCACTGCCATGGCCTGGTTTGGGGTGCTGATTGGCCACCGCTACGCCGAATACCGGCTGGGGTTCGAGTTCGGCACGCTGGCCCGGGAGCTGGTCAACCGCCATGGCTACGATGCCTGGGAAGCCAAAACCCTGCTGCCGCTCGACCAGCTCAGCGTCTGGACCCAGCCGCTGTCGTACGCTATCGAGTGCGCGAAGGCCTGCTTTACCTCGGCGGTGACCCACGGCGACATGACGATGGCCTGCTTTGCGGCCTGCCATCAGATAATCAACTTCCTCTCCCGGGGCGACCATCTGGACGGCGTGCTGACCAGCATCGATCGCGGGCTGGCCTTTGTGCGCAAATCCCACTTCCAGGACATTGAAACCGTCCTGCAGATCCAGCGCCGCTACGTGGAGTTTCTGCGCGCGCCGACGATCGGCACCTGGAGCGCCGCGCAGGCGCTGCCGGAGGAACTCCTGCCCGCGCCGCCGGAGCAGGCGCCCGAGCAGACCTCGACCATGCTGTTCTGGTACTGGCTCTACCGCGGAATGGCGCATTTTACCTGCGGCGAGTTCGCCGAAGCGCAGGCGGATCTGGAGACGGCGGGCTGGTATGCGTGGTCCGCGCCGGGCCATATTCACCTGCTGGATTACCATCTCTACAGCGCGCTGGCGCTTTCCAGACAGCTGACGCCTGAAACCTTCTCGGCGGACTATCGCCGCAGCATTCATTTTCACTACGATAAAATCGCCCTCTGGGCGCAGGTCAATCCGGGCACCTTCGCCGATAAAGAGGCGCTGATTTACGCCGAAATCGTCCGTCTGGACGGCATGAACAGCATCGCGCTGGAGCAGTATGAAAAGGCGGTACGGCTGTCGCGCGAGGGCGGGTTTAATCCGATCAACGCTCTGGCGCACGAGCTGGCGGGGCGCTTTTCGCTGGCCTGCGGCTACCCGACCGCCTCCGACGCCCATTTCCGCGGGGCGATAGCCGCCTGGGGCCGCGCGGGCGCGCAGGCCAAAGTGCGCCAGCTGGAGCAGGATTTCCCCCACCTTCTGGCTTCCGGCCAGCCCAGCGCCTACGACACGGTGGCGTTTGCCCAGAACGAGACGATCCGCGATCTGCAGAGCGTGATCAAAGCGTCGCGCGCGCTGTCGGAAGAGATTAACCTCGAGCGGCTGATTGAAAACCTGATGACGCTGCTGCTCGAACGCGCCGGGGCGCAGCGCGGCCTGCTGCTGCGGGTGAGCGACAGCCTCGTTCCGGAGATCGAGGCCAGCGCCTGGACCAGCACCGACGGCGTGCGGGTGCGGATCGTCAAAGAGGCGCCGATGGCAACGGACATGCCGCTTTCGGTGCTCGCCGCGGTGATCCGCACCGGGCAGGAGATCCGCACCGGTAAGCCGGAGGAGTTCCATCCCTTTAGTCAGGATCCTTATCTGGTCACCTCCGGCGCCGCCGTGATGTGCGTGCCGATGTTCAAGCAGGCGCGGCTGGTGGGGATACTCTACCTGGAAAACCGCCTGATGCCGGAAGTCTTCACCGCCGGGCACTCCCGCGTAGTGAACCTGCTGGGCGCACAGGCGGCGGTCTCGCTGGAAACGGCGCGTCTCTACGCCGAGCTGCTGGCGGAGAACATACAGCGCAGGCGCGTCGAGAAAGAGCTGCGCGCCAGCCAGACCTCGCTGATGCTCGGCGAGCAGATCAGCCACACCGGCAGCTGGCGCTGGGAGCTGGTGCAGGATTTGATGTTTATGTCCGAAGAATACGCCCGGATCCTCGGCCTGCCCGAACGGCAAAAGATGATCTCCATGGCTGAGTTTTTGACCTTCGTCCATCAGGACGATCGCCCGCGCATCAGCGCCCTGGTCACCCGGAGCGTGCGCGACGGCCTCTCCATGCGCGCGGAGTTTCGCATCATCCGCACCGACGGCTCCGTCCGCTATATTCTCGGGATTGGCGATCCGGTTGGCGTGGGCAGCGAGGTGAATGAGTATTACGGCATCATCTCCGACATCACCAGCCAGCGGGCGGCGGAAGATGCCATGCGGGTGGCGCAGGCGGATCTGGCCCGCGTCTCACGGGCGACCACGGTGGGGCAGCTCACCTCGTCGATCGCCCACGAGATCAACCAGCCGCTGATGTCGATAGTTTCGAATGCCGGGGCAAGCCTGCGCTGGCTTAGCCGCGAGCCCGCCCGCCTGGATAAGGTGCGCGAAGGGCTGGAGGAGATCGTCGGGGAAGGGGGGCGCGCGGGCGAGATCATCCGCAGCATCCAGAGCCTGACGCGCAAGCAGGATCCGACCTTCTCGCGGATCGATCTGCACTATCTGATCCACCACATCATTACCCTTTCACGCAGCGAGCTGGCGCTGCGACACATAAGCGTTGATTATCTGTTGAACGCCCGGGACAGCTTTATTACCGGCGATAGCGTGCAGATCCAGCAGGTTCTGCTTAACCTGGTGATGAACGCGGTGGAGGCGATGGCGGAAGTGAAGGATCGCGCCTGCGTGATTACCCTCGCGACCGACAATACCGACGGGAAGGTGAGCGTGGAGATTGCCGACACCGGCAGCGGGATTGAACCGGCGCTTACCGAGCGCATTTTTGACTCGTTCTACTCCACCAAGGCGCAGGGAATGGGGATGGGGCTGACCATCAGCGCCAGCATCATTGAACGGCACCGGGGGAAACTGACCGCCCGCGGCGGGGAGCCGCACGGCACCGTGTTTGCCTTCACGCTGCCGCTTGCCGGGCAGGAGGAGTAAGGATTACTCCACCGCCTGGCCTTTGGTCAGGCGCTCAACGGCCCTGACCAGCTCCGCTACCGATCGCACCTGCATTTTCTCCATCACCCGGCGGCGGTGCACTTTTACCGTTATCTCGCTCACCCCCAGCTCGGCGGCGATCTGCTTATTCAGCAGGCCGCTTATGGCCAGCTGAAGCACTTCATGCTCGCGCGGGGTGAGGGACATATGGCGCTGTTTCAGGGCGTAGTGCGCTTTTAACCGGGCCGCGTTGCTGTGCGCCAGCTCAAGCGCCGATTCGATGGAGTGAATTAACGCATTCGATTCAACGGGTTTGGTGAGAAATTCGTAGGCACCGCCTTTGATGGCCCGAACGGACATGGGGATGGTGCCGTGCCCGGTCAGAAAGATAATCGGGATCTCGCGCCCGCTGCTTTTAAGGGCATCAGCCACGTCAAAACCCGTGATCGCAGGCATCTGCATATCGAGGATCACGCACGAGGGCAGATCCTCAAAACGATGCTGAAGGAAGGTTTCCGCTGATGAAAAACCGATGGCCTCAAGGCCCGCAGACTCCAGCAGTCCGACCACGGACTGCCTGACAGCGTCATCGTCATCAACCACATATACAATGTGTTCCATTCACCGCCCCGGTGTGTGATCGGTATAAAATCGAGAGGAAAAGCAGCCCGTTAACATCGTAAGGGGCTGTTTGCACTGCGCATTCATAC
>CAMKZP010000067.1 GCA_946477805.1 uncultured Enterobacter sp. | reverse complement strand
CGATTCCTTATCGCCGCTGTCAAACCATGCCTGAATCACATAAGGAAAATCATCATTATTTTTTAACTGCACATCAACGGATTTCGCATCAGAGGGATATATTACGCGCGACCCTGTCATTACCACGCTGGCAAAGACAGGCTGACAAAAACAAATTGATAATACAAATAAGAGAGCGCTACGACATGTTAAGCGGGACATAATAGCTACCATTAATAATGTGCTGCCAGAAACCGGTAATTGATTAAAAAAGCCATCCGTGGCTAATTTTAATCCCTGTAAATATTTAAAAAATTCACATCCCTGATGATTTTTTAATTAGTTGTAGCTCACTGCGTACTGCATGGTGGATTCAACCGCACCGGCAGTCGCTGTACCTGTCGCATAGTACTGCGCGGTATAGGTTGCAGAAGAGGCAGTTTCACCCGCAGCCAGAGTCAGGTCGCCGTCAGCGGTAAAGGTTGAAGAGAAGTCGATTGGCTGAGATTTGGTATCCAGGATCTGAACTTCAACGTTAGTTGCAGCATCAGTCGTTGCCACGTTAGACAGGTTACCGGCAGTGCTTACGCTGTTACCTGCGAACACGCTGGATACGGTAGTTGCTTCAGAAGTGGAACCGGTACATCCGGTCACACCGATATCAAAAGTAGCCTGACCTGCAGTGGTGCCTGGAGCAGCCAGCGCACTGACGTTCACGCTTGGCAGCAGTACCAATGGCTTAACGCTGTTACCATTAATGGTGACAGAACACGTTTCTGCAGTCACTTCCCCCTGGAAAGTCACAGTATTATCAGAAAATGCGAATGCCTGAGAAGCAAACAGAACAGACATTACAGATGCAGATACGAACGCCAATTTTTTCATCACAAAATTCCCTATAGATATAAAGCAACAGTAATGTGGAACGAAAACTGCCCCACACTTCCTTTCATTCTGATGTTAACTTTTTCACAAGGCCGCCCTGTTAATAAAAGGCAACCCGGCCTTGTAAACCGGACTGCAAACTTATAAAGCGCGCATTCGAAATCAGAATTAAGCATCAGAAAATACACAAGCTATTTATCGGCAATGCCAGACTCTAACTTGCAGGACAGATATTAATGGGGTGTGGCGTGACGATGTAGTGAAGCAATCTCAAGGTGTATGAAATGGGCATTGTTCATCTGAAAAAACCGGATAGCAACGGATCTTAATATTTATGAACTGTCAGTTAAGATGCCTTAATGCGCTCAACTCGCTGATTTTATTGATAGATTTCACATGCGGCATTACGGATGACTTATACCTCAGCGGAAAACCAATCCCACTGCGTATATAAGCATCTTACATAGAAGTGTTTTGTGCTGACGGCTAATGGAGATAAGCGGCTATTTTTCTGATGAAGATGAGTGGCCGTTAAGGTTTGGATGTAATGACAGGCGGATAATTCAGATGATTAATTAAGGATTCAGCTATAGCCGCGCGCTGAGCGATATCTTTTTCAACGGCTCTTAAGCCCAAATTTCTTGGTTTCAGGGAACGGGTGAAGGGTGTGAGTGAACTCATCTGTAATCGCTTTTTCCAGGGCCTGTGGATCTGAGCCCTGAGGTAATAATTCAAAGCGCTGTAGAAAAGCCAACTTAAGTTAATGCTATACGGGATATTATCGGTACGAGTTAACGTCAGAAAATGAGGGGATGGTGCCGATAAGAGGAGTCGAACCTCCGACCTTCGCATTACGAATGCGCTGCTCTACCAACTGAGCTATATCGGCCCTGAGAGGCCGGTTACGAGCGTAACCACGGGGCAAAAGAGTAGATCTAACGGGGTGATGCGTCAATGGCCTTGTGAATCAAACGGCTATTTTTGCATCACCCGCACTTATTTACGCACGAATCGTATCGTCGCCGAAGCCGATCCACTTGTAGGTGGTCAGCGCTTCCAGCCCCATCGGGCCGCGCGCGTGCAGTTTTTGCGTACTGACCGCCACCTCTGCGCCGAGGCCGAACTGGCCGCCATCGGTGAAGCGGGTAGAGGCATTCACATACACGGCGGAAGAGTCCACTTCATTCACGAAACGATCGGCATTGCGCAGGGTGCGCGTCAGAATCGCGTCGGAATGCTGCGTGCCGTGTTCACGAATGTGCGCAATGGCGTCGTCGAGATCCGCCACCACCTTCACGTTCAGATCCAGCGACAAAAACTCATCGTCATACTGCCCAGCCTGCACGGGAACAACGCTTGCCGGGCCATCCTGAAGCAGCGCGAGCGCGCTGGCATCGGCGTGCAGCGTTACGCCGCTCTCGGCCATCTGCTTGCTCAGCGCAGGCAGGAAAGCATTCGCGATGCCCTGATGCACCAGCAGCGTTTCCACGGTGTTGCAGGTGCTCGGACGCTGGGTTTTGGCGTTCACGATAATTTTCAGCGCGGGTTCAATCTCCGCGGTGTCATCCACCACGATATGACACACGCCGATACCGCCGGTGATCACCGGGATCGTCGACTGCTCGCGGCACAGCTTGTGCAGCCCCGCGCCGCCGCGTGGGATCAGCATGTCGATGTATTTATCCATGCGCAGCATCTCGTTCACCAGCGCGCGGTCCGGGCTTTCAATCGCCTGCACGGCGCCCGCCGGCAAGCCGCACTCTTTCAGCGCCTGCTGGATGACTTTCACCGTCGCGGCGTTGGTGCGCCAGGTCTCTTTCCCACCGCGCAGAATGGCCGCGTTGCCGGTTTTCAGGCACAGGGAGGCGACGTCAACGGTCACGTTCGGACGCGCTTCGTAAATCACACCGATGACGCCGAGCGGCACGCGACGGCGCTCCAGGCGCAGGCCGCTGTCGAGCAGCCCACCGTCAATCACCTGCCCTACCGGATCGGCGAGACTGCAGACCTGGCGAACGTCGTCGGCAATGCCTTTCAGGCGCGCAGGATTCAGCGCCAGACGGTCGAGCATCGCGTCGCTCAGACCGTTGCGGCGGGCCTCCAGCAGATCCTGCTCGTTAGCCAGCAGGATTTCCCCGGACTGTGATTCCAGATAATCAGCGATTTTTTCCAGCACGCGGTTTTTCTCACGGCTGGAAAGGAGCGCCAGTTTGTAAGAGGCGGCCTTCGCGGCTGCGCCCATTTGTTCCAGCATGTTCAGGCTCCTTAACGAATAATCATGTCATCGCGATGCACGGCAACCGGGCCATACTCGTAGCCCAGGATGGCGTCGATCTGCTGTGAGTGTTGGCCCGCAATGCGGCGCAGCGCGTCGCTATTATAGCGGCTGACGCCGTGGGCAATGTCGCGGCCTTCGAGGTTTCGGATGCGAATGACTTCACCACGCGAGAAGTTGCCTGTCACGCTTTTAATTCCTTTTGGAAGCAAAGAACTCCCTCGTTCCAGAATCGCGGCGGTGGCACCTTCGTCCACGGTGAGTTCGCCTGCCGGGGGCGCGCCAAAAATCCAGCGCTTGCGGTTCTCCAGCGGGGACTCCTGAGCGTGGAAGCGCGTGCCGACAGAGATGCCTTCCATCACATCGCCAATCACGCCCGGGCGGCTGCCCGCCGCAATAATGGTGTCGATGCCCGCGCGGCAGGCGACGTCTGCGGCCTGCAGCTTGGTGCCCATACCGCCGGTACCGAGGCCAGAAACGCTGTCCCCTGCAACGGCGCGCAGCGCATCGTCGATGCCGTGAACGTCAGTAATCAGCTCCGCTTCAGGGTTAGAGCGCGGGTCAGCGGTGAACAGCCCCTGCTGATCGGTAAGGAGCAGGAGTTTATCCGCGCCCGCCAGAATGGCGGCCAGCGCGGAGAGGTTGTCGTTATCGCCCACCTTGATTTCAGCGGTCGCAACGGCGTCGTTCTCGTTAATCACCGGAACGATGTTGTTATCGAGCAGCGCACGCAGCGTATCGCGCGCGTTCAGGAAACGTTCTCTGTCTTCCATATCCGCGCGCGTCAGCAGCATCTGCCCGACGTGAATGCCATAAATGGAGAACAGCTGCTCCCAGAGTTGAATGAGTCGGCTTTGTCCCACGGCGGCCAGCAGCTGCTTGGAGGCGATCGTCGCGGGGAGTTCGGGGTAGCCCAGGTGTTCACGCCCGGCGGCAATCGCCCCGGAGGTCACAATAACGATACGATGCCCTGCGGCATGCAGCTGAGCGCACTGGCGTACAAGCTCAACAATGTGGGCGCGATTAAGGCGGCGCGATCCGCCTGTTAACACACTGGTACCGAGTTTTACCACCAGCGTCTGGCTATCACTCATGATTCTCTGCCGTTCAACATTAAGGGAAAATGACGTTAATCAGACTTTTTAACAGGTGTCAGCCCGGTTGCCAACTGCCTTAGCACATCACGAAACACTTTGTTGCGCGGGATCAGGAAGCGTAGCGGCAGAGTTTGACAATTTTATTACCGAAATAATAAATCACATTTTTTTAAAATTATTCTTAGCTTGTCATAAAACGTTCATTCCAGAGCGATAAAACCCTTCCTGTTTTTTCACGGGACTTAAGCATGAGCTTATCGTCCAGCGAATATTTAGCGCGTATATAACACTCAGGATTGAAAATGAAAAAGAGTACTCTGGCATTAGTGGTAATGGGCGTGGTTGCTTCCGCATCTGTTCACGCAGCAGAAGTTTATAATAAAAACGGTAATAAGCTGGACGTGTACGGCAAAGTAAAAGCAATGCACTACATCAGCGACGATGCTTCCAAAGACGGTGACCAGACTTACGTGCGTTTTGGCTTTAAAGGCGAAACGCAGATTAACGATATGTTGACCGGCTATGGCCGTTGGGAAGCAGAATTCTCCGGCAACAAAGCCGAGAGCGATGCGACGCAGAAAACGCGTCTGGCCTTTGCGGGCCTGAAGCTGAAAGACTTCGGCTCCCTGGACTATGGCCGTAACCTGGGCGCGCTGTATGACGTAGAAGCCTGGACCGATATGTTCCCGGAGTTCGGCGGCGACTCGTCCGCGCAGACGGATAACTTTATGACCAAGCGCGCCAGCGGCCTGGCGACCTACCGTAACACGGACTTCTTCGGCGCGGTTGACGGTCTGGATATGACGCTTCAGTACCAGGGTAAAAACGAAGGCCGCGACGCTAAAAAACAGAACGGCGACGGTTTCGGCACCTCTCTGAGCTATGATTTCGGCGGCAGCGATTTCGCGGTGAGCGGTGCGTACACCAGCTCTGACCGTACCAACGATCAGAACCTGCTGGCACGCGGTGAAGGTAAAAAAGCGGAAGCCTGGGCAACCGGCCTGAAATATGACGCTAACGATATTTACCTGGCCGCGATGTACGCTGAAACCCGTAATATGACCCCGATTTCAGGTGGTTTTGCGAATAAAGCGCAGAACTTCGAAGTGGTGGCGCAATATCAGTTTGACTTTGGTCTGCGTCCATCAGTGGGCTACGTCCAGTCTAAAGGTAAAGATATCGAAGGCATCGGCGACGAAGATATCGTGAAATATATCGACGTGGGCGCGACCTATTATTTCAACAAGAATATGTCTGCGTTTGTTGATTATAAAATCAACCAGATCGATGACGACAATAAGCTGGGCGTGAGCAGCGATGACATCGTTGCGCTGGGCATGACCTACCAGTTCTGATGTTGTGATAATAAAAAACCGGCTCAGTTACCAGAGCCGGTTTTTTTATGCCCGTCTGCGCAGCGCTGACCGCGCCTGCGGGATCGAGCTGGTCGGGTAGCGCGAAGGCGCCCCCGACAAGCGTGTCGGCTATGCCGTCAGCTTAACCGCTTCGCTGGAAAAATCATCTGCAGGCTCCAGCTTCAGATCCAGCGTTGCCAGCAGCGCGCTGGCCTTGCCGAGGTACTCTTTCAGCGTATGTTCAAGACGGTCGATCACTTCCTGATCCTTGACAGGCGCAGCTTGCCAGTAGCCGTCTTTGTTGAACAGGCCAAACTGGTAGCTATAGGTGAAGCGTTTTTCCTCTGCTTCCATTTCCATCCACCAGCCCCAAAACTCACGTTTTTCGGGTGCAGGCTTCACGTTGACGCAAACAGCCAGGCAGTCGAAAAAAAAGCGATTCTCTTCACATTGCTCTTCACGAATGTACGGGCCAAGAGCCATGAACTTCTTAATCAGTCTACTTTTCGGGTGTCCACTCGGTAACGTCATTGCGATCTCCTTTTGTGAAGCCACTGTTTTATCAAACCAACAGAATTTAGCAATCTCTTAACACAATCTCTGAGCAATCCAGCGCGTAATCTCTTTCAACGCGTTGTCAAAATTCTGATACACCGGGCTGAACGGCACCTCAAGCAGTTTGCCATCCGCAGATGACGACGTGATTAAGCGCGACTCTTCTTCCGGGCTGAATGGATCGATTTTCCAGAACCCTGACAGCATCGGCGTTGGGCAACGGCGGCCCAGCAAGCCCTGCGTTTTTAACGAGTAGCGATTGAGTTCAACGCGCAGCGCTTCGTCTGATGCATCATGCATGCCAAGCCGGCTGGCCAGCACGTCCAGATACATCTCCGGCACGCTGCCCTGCCGTGCGGGATCGCTTAGCAAGGCGTGTACCACCGGGCCAAGACAGGCGACCGCTTTCAGGCGGGGTGACTCCAGATAAGCCAGACGCACCGCGACATTCGCCCCGAAGCGAAAACCAAACGCCGCCACGCGAGTGTGGTCAACCCAGGGGATATTTTCCAGCGCCTTAAGCGCATGCTGGTGCAGCAGGCTCGAATCCTGCGTCAGTTTCCACTTGGACGAAAACCCGATAGAGGGCATATCAAGCGTCAGCATCGCGATCCCTTTTGGTGCGAAGTAGCGCTCAAAGAGGCTGTAATAGTCGATTTGCAGCGAGTCCAGCCCGCCGCACATCAGAACGGTCGGGAACGGGCCGTCGCCTTCCGGCATATGCAGGAACCCGGTAACCGGCGCCCCGCCGGGAACGGTAAACTCCAGCTCGCGCATCTGGCCAGGCAGACGCTGGGCCGCCTCTTCATAAGCGCGGTTTGCCAGCGCCTGGGCCTGCTCGGCCAGCTCATCTCCTTTCAGGTGCGGATACGCGGCAATGCCATAAAGGTTAGCCGCATGCAGCCAGTGCTTGCCGCTGAGCGCGGCGTCCTCTTCCTGGCTGGCCTTTTGCTGCCAGAGCATCGCCTGTTTAGACCATTCGTAAATCCAGTTGCCGCCGCGATAGCCCACCACCGTATCGTAGAGTTCGCTGTCGGTACGTTCGGACTCGCTCATTACGATGCGCGCCTGCACGTCGAGGATTTCACGCGGATCGATGCCGCGCCAGATCCACATCAGGCGGTTGATCATGCGATACCAGTGGGGCACGTTTTTACCGTCTAGCGCTGACTGCACGGAAGGCATGGTGCCAGGATTGAACCGACGCACCAGCGTCGACGTTTCCGGGTGCTTGAAACGGGGTTTGAAGAGAGTCTCGGTGAGATTCGCCTGCGTCATTGCGTTGCCTCCATGGATACGTCAGATGAAGACCATTGTAACGCGCTGCAGGCTAAAAAGAACAACGCCCGGCATTGCCGGGCGTGTAAAGTTACGTACGGGTATTAACGGCCTGAAATAGGCGGTACGAAGACCACGCCCATATCCCATGGCTGTTCAATCCAGGTATCCTGCGGGATATCAATCACGTAATCGTCAACCAGTGGGCGACCAGCAGGCTTGGCGAAGATGGTGACGAAGTGCGCTTTTGGATACATTTCACGGATAGCCACTGCGGTACCGCCGGTGTCGACCAGGTCATCAATGACGATGAAGCCTTCGCCGTCGCCTTCAGCGCGTTTCAGCACGGTCAGCTCGCGCTGGTTGTCGTGGTCATAGCTGGAGATACAGACGGTATCGACATGACGAATACCCAGCTCACGTGCCAGCAGCGCCCCCGGTACCAGACCGCCGCGGCTCACGGCAATAATGCCTTTCCACTGTTCAGAAGGCATCAGGCGTGCAGCCAGTTTGCGCGCGTGAATCTGCAACATGTCCCAGGTGACGACGTATTTTTCGCTCATGTGAAGTGTCCCAGCCTGTTTATATACGGCTTAAAAAGTGTTCGAGGGGGAAATAGGTTGCGCGAGATTATAGAGATCTGACGCACTAAAAACCAGTGTTTAGCGCCCCGAGCCTGAGTTTTTACATGCTTTATGCTACCCGCCGCCGGAGAAAGTGGTATTCTCAAAGGCACCTCGCAAGCCTGACTTGTGGTAACTATTAACCTGCTAACCCTGTGACCTGCAACATTGTTTTGCAGTGCATCGACAAGGAGACTTATCGTGTCTGAACTGTCTCAGTTATCTCCACAGCCCCTGTGGGATATTTTTGCCAAAATCTGCTCTATTCCGCACCCTTCCTATCACGAAGAACAGCTTGCCGAACACATTATGGGCTGGGCGAAGGAAAAAGGTCTGCACGCCGAGCGTGACCAGGTTGGCAACATCTTGATTCGTAAACCCGCGACGTCAGGCATGGAAAACCGTAAACCGGTTGTGCTGCAGGCGCACCTGGACATGGTTCCTCAGAAAAACAACGATACCGTTCACGACTTCACGAAAGATCCTATCCAGCCATACATCGACGGCGAATGGGTGAAAGCGCGCGGCACCACCCTAGGCGCAGATAACGGTATCGGTATGGCTTCTGCACTGGCCGTGCTGGCGGACGACAGCGTTGAACACGGGCCGCTGGAAGTCTTGCTGACCATGACCGAAGAAGCGGGCATGGACGGCGCGTTTGGTCTGCAGGCCAACTGGCTGCAGGCGGACATCCTGATCAACACCGATTCCGAAGAAGAAGGTGAGATCTACATGGGCTGCGCGGGCGGGATTGATTTCATCTCTACCCTGCCGCTGTCCCGTGAGGCTATTCCTGCTGGCTTCCAGACCTTCAGGCTGACGCTGAAAGGGCTGAAGGGCGGCCACTCCGGCGGCGATATTCACCTGGGCCTGGGCAACGCTAACAAACTGCTGGCGCGTTTCCTGGCGGGCCACGCGGCCGAGCTGGACCTGCGTCTGGTGGATTTCAACGGCGGCACCCTGCGCAACGCGATCCCACGCGAAGCCTTCGCCACCGTAGCCGTGCCTGCGGCAAAAGCGGACGAGCTGAAAAAACTCTCCAGCCTGTATCTCGACATCCTGAAAAACGAGCTGTCTGAAAAAGAGAAAAACCTGACCGTTGTGCTGGAATCTGTGACAACAGATAAAGCGGCGCTCACCGCACCGTCACGCGACAGCTTCGTTCAGCTGCTGAACGCGACGCCAAACGGCGTTATCCGCAACTCCGACGTCGCGAAAGGCGTGGTCGAAACCTCGCTGAACGTGGGCGTGGTGACCATGGCTGACGACAGCGCGGAGATCGTCTGCCTGATCCGCTCGCTGATCGACAGCGGTAAAGAGTACGTGGTGAGCATGCTGGAATCTCTGGGCACCCTGGCGGGCGCGAAAACGTCTGCAAAAGGCAGCTACCCGGGCTGGCAGCCTGATGCAACCTCTCCGGTGATGGCGCTGGTGCGTGAAACTTATCAGCGTCTGTTCAACAGCACTCCGAACATTCAGGTTATCCACGCCGGTCTGGAATGTGGTCTGTTCAAGAAACCGTATCCGGACATGGACATGGTATCCATCGGGCCAACCATTACCGGCCCGCACTCGCCGGATGAGCAGGTTCATATCGAAAGCGTCGGCCACTACTGGACGCTGCTGACCGAGCTGTTGAAAGCGATCCCGGTTAAGTAACACCCTCACCCCAGCCCTCTCCCAAAGGGAGAGGGTGAAAAACCTCTCCCTTTGGGCGTTTTACAATCCCAAAACCAGCTGCCGCTCCAGCTGCGGGTCCAGCAGCGTGACGTGCAGCCCCACCAGCCTCACTCCTCGCCCGGCCCGGCGTTCCTCCCATGCCTTTTTCGCAGTCGCGATAAGGTCCTCTTTGTTCAGGCGCGGCCAGACGTGTTCCTGGGTCGTCTGCTGGAAGTCGTTGAACTTGAGCTTGATGCCCTGACGGGCAATCAGCAGGTCCGGCTTCACTTTTGTTAATCGCCGTTCCAGCTCGGGATAGAGCTGCTCCGTAATAATGGTCTCGCAGTCTGACCAGCTATGGATATCTTCAATTAACGTGCGTTCAACCCCAACGGATTTCCGCAGCCGCTCGCTGTTAACGTCCCGATCGTCAATGCCCTGGCTGCGCTCCCACAGCACGCGGCCAAACTTTCCGAAGCGCTTGAGCAGCATGGCGAGATCGCTTCGCTGTACGTCTTGGCAGGTGCGCAGCCCCATATTTTCAAGCTTTGCGGCGGAGACTTTGCCCACCCCGGGTATTTTGCCAAGCGGCAGCGTTTTTAAAAACGCCGGGACCTCTTCAGGGGTAATGACGTACTGGCCGTTGGGCTTATTTAAATCGGAGGCGATTTTTGCCAGAAACTTCACCGGCGCGACGCCCGCCGACGCGGTGAGATTGAGCTCGTTAAAGATGGTCTGGCGGATCTCCTGAGCCATCAGGGTGGCGGAGCCGTGGCAGTGCACGCTGTCGGTCACGTCGAGGTAGGCTTCATCCAGCGACAGAGGTTCAATCAGTGACGTATAACGGGAAAAAATCTCCCGGATATGCACCGACGCTTCTTTGTACGCCTCGAAACGGCCGGGCAGAAGGGTGAGATGCGGGCAGAGCTTCAGCGCCGTTGCGGTCGGCATCGCGCTGCGCACGCCAAATTTGCGCGCGGGATAGTTGGCGGTGCTGATCACACCGCGCTGAACGCGGCTGCCGCTAATGGCGATGGGGATATCCCGCAGCGCCGGGTTGTCACGCATCTCCACTGCGGCAAAAAAGCAGTCCATATCGACATGGATTATTTTGCGCATAGTAAGCCCTCACTCATCACTGGATAAGTATACAGTAAACAAATGAGGATTGAGAAGTGTGCGTGGAATTTGTCGGGTGGCGGCTTCGCCTTACCCGACCTACAGGACTAAATAATGCGCTGCTGCTCGCAGGCCATCCTTTTTTTCCGCGCATCGCAGGGCTCCGGGCAGTCGCAAACCTTCTCCATGCCGAGGGATGAAATCCCGCCGCAGCTGCCCTGTATGCTCTTACGCCTGAGGATCCAGCCTAAAGACATGCCGAACAC
The DNA here is from genome assembly GCA_946477805.1 of uncultured Enterobacter sp. Lineage (GTDB taxonomy): Bacteria > Pseudomonadota > Gammaproteobacteria > Enterobacterales > Enterobacteriaceae > Enterobacter. The sequence goes on along the minus strand of CAMKZP010000067.1, from coordinate 101 downwards.
CGCCAGCACAAACACGGCAAACGTTGCCAGAAACGTCACCATCGTTAGCCTCCGAAATCATCGAGCATGATGTTCTCATCTTCCACCCCGAGATCGTGAAG
>CAMKZP010000066.1 GCA_946477805.1 uncultured Enterobacter sp. | reverse complement strand
GCGCAAACGGCGTGGTGACCGAGCGCACGGCCAGGCTGCGCTGGATTTCGTCGGACAGGGTAAACAGCCGCGCCAGCCAGACGGAGCTGCACACCGCCACCACCGTCGCGGTAATGACGCCCGCGCTGAGCGACATCCAGTGGCGTTTGATAATGGCGAGGTTATCGTAAACCGGCACGGCAAAAGCGATGGTCGCCGGGCCGAGCAGCCACAGCAGCCAGTGGGATTCCCCAATGTAGTTCTGCCAGGAGATATGCCCAAAAATCAGCATCAGCACCAGCAGGAGCGGAGTGAACACCAGCGGCATCAGCGGCAGGGCGTGAAAGCGACGGTACAGGCGCTTGTTGGCAAAATAGATAATCAGCGTGGCCGCCAGGCACAGCACGCTAATCTGAAAGTTAGTCATGCTTCTGCCTGCTGATTTCAAAGCGGTACACTTTATCCACCACCCAGGCGGTCGTTCCCAGCACCATCAGGGTGCTCAGGGCAATAACGGCAAAGATGCGCCAGCCGTCGACCATCAGCAGCTGGGCGTAATTCACAACCGCCACCACGGCGGGCACAAAGAACAGGAGCATCTCCGCCAGCAGCCAGCGCGCGCCGGCGCGCACCCAGTTAAGGGGGATCACGCGGCAGAGAATAAGCGCCAGCATCAGCACCATCCCTACCAGATTGGCAGGCAGCGGCAGGCTCAGCCAGCTGACCAGATATTCGGCGAAAACAAACAGTCCCGCGTAAAGCAGTACCTGAACCGGTACCTGGAGTCGTTGCACAACGGCAGGCGTAACGCGGCTTAACGCCGTGGCCATGGGGGTTTTCCTCATAATGAGACGAGGCGCCAGTATAGAGAACGCACGGAGCGGGCTGAAATGAATTAAAATCATCGAAGGTATAGTTCCGAGGAATAATCATGGACATAAGAACGCTGCGCTATTTTGTCGAAGTGGTTCGTCAGCAAAGTTTTACCCGCGCAGCGGAGAAGTTGTTCGTTACCCAGCCCACCATCAGCAAGATGCTGAAAAACCTTGAAGATGAACTGAACTGCACCCTGCTTATCCGCGACGGGCGTAAATTGCTGCTGACCGATACCGGGCGCGTGGTGTTTGAACGCGGGCTGGCGATCCTGGCGGAGTTCCGCCAGCTGGAGGCCGAGCTTGGCGACATCAACCATCTGACGAAAGGCGTGCTGCGCCTCGGCATTCCACCGATGGTCGGGATGATGATGGCCGGGCCCATTAGCCTGTTTCGCCAGCGCTATCCCGGCGTCGAGCTGAAAATATCCGAATTTGGCGGCTTAACCGTTCAGCAGGCGGTCATCAACGGCGAGCTGGATGTCGCCATGACGGCGCTTCCCGTAGAGGAAGAGAGCGGGCTGGCGACGCTGCCGCTGTTTAGCCATCCGCTGTGCGTGCTGGTTCCCCGCTCCGGCGAGTGGCTAAAGGTGGACGCCGTGCAGCCCGAGCGGCTTGGCGAGCATCCTCTGCTGATTTACAACGAAGATTTCGCCCTCAGCCGTCAGCTGATGGCGCTGTTTCATCAGCACAGCGTGAAGCCGCGCATCGCGGTGCGCAGCGGGCAATGGGATTTCCTGGCGGCGATGGTGCAGGCGGGCGTGGGGATTGCCATTCTGCCGCAGCCCATCTGCGAGCGTCTGGATAAAAACACCCTGCGCTGGATCCCGCTGGAGAGCGATTTGCACTGGCAGCTGGGGATGATCTGGCGTGAAGGGGTCTATCTGTCGCACAGCGCGCAGGCGTGGCTGGAGTGCTGTGAGGGGTTTTGGGTCCCCTCACCCCATAGGGGCTCGATCGGTCCCCTCTCCCCTATGGGGTGAGGGCCAGGGTGAGGGGTTAAGCGCTACGGATTCTCTATCAACAGCGCTTCCAGCAGATCGAGATCGTGCAGCAGCTTTTGCAGCGTCTCATTGCTGATCTGGCGCGTGGCGCGCAGATGATACAGTTCAGCGCGCTCGGAGCGCAGGGCCGCCAGTCGGAACCGGCGTTCCAGATTCTCCGCCTGCATCGAGCTTTCCGCGTCATTGCGCCCGTCGGCACGACGACGCAGATTACCAATCACGCGGGAACTGACTTCCGTCAGCAGCTGATTGTCGATGTTCTCTTCGGCGTCCGCGGCAAGGCGCTCCTCCATTTTCTGGATAGCCACAATCGCCACTTCGGCGGTCGCGGCGCGGGCAATCCGCTCCTCTTTGTGCTGCTGGGTGTGGTCACCCACCTCAATGTGCTGGAGCAAAATCGGCAGCATCACCACGCCCACGAACAGCGAGAACAGAATCACGCCCGTGGCGATGAATACCAGCTCGTAACGCGCCGGGAAGACATCCCCGGTAGGCAGCAGCAGCGGAATGGAGAGCACACCGGCAAGGGTGATTGCCCCGCGCACGCCTGCAAAAGAGGCAATCAGCAGCTCGCGCGTGGTCCATGAACCGAACTCCATCGGCTTTTTGGTCAGGAAGCGCACGCTGAATTTTTTCATCGTCCACAGCCAGCCGAAGCGCACCAGCATCAGCGCCACGTAAATCAGCACGATGTCGGTGAACAGCATCCAGGTTTCCACGTTCGGGTCAGCTTCTGCCGCCACCAGGGAGGACTCCAGAATACCCGGCAGCTGCAGGCCCAGCAGCAGGAATACCATGCCGTTAAACACGAATTCGAGCATCGCCCAGGTGCTGTTGGCACGCAGGCGCATCGCCAGCGGCGCACGGCGCATGACGCCCGCGCGGGTGATGGTCATCCCCGCCGCCACCGCCGCCAGAATGCCCGATACGCCGATATGTTCAGCAATCAGGTAAGAGGCAAACGGCAGCAGGAACAGCAGAACAATTTGGGTGGCCGGTTCATCCCCGCCCCAGCGGCTGAGGAAGCCCAGCGAGCGGCCGTACAGCCAGCTCACCACAAAGCCCGCCAGAATACCGCCAATCGCGACTTTGAAGAATTCAACGGTCGCGCCGCCCACGGTAAAGACCATTGTGCCCATGGCGACCGCCACGGCAAACTTCAGGGCGACCAGGCCAGAGGCGTCATTCATCAGCGCCTCGCCCTGCAAAATGCCCATGATTTTCTTCGGAATTCGGCCTTCACCCACTATGCCGGAGAGCGCCACGGCATCGGTTGGCGACAGCACGGCCGCCAGCGCAAAGGCAGGAATGAGCGGAATGCCCGGCACCGTCCAGTAGATCAGGAAGCCAATCCCGACCACGGTCACGACCACCAGCGCCAGCGCCAGGCCGAAGATCTCCCGCCCGTGTTCCAGAAACTCACGCGTCGGGGTTTTCCAGCCGTCGGCAAACAGCAGCGGTGGGATAAACAGCACGAGGAACAGCTCCGGGTCGAACTCTACGTGCAGGCCAAACGTCGGCCACGCCAGCAGCGCGCCGATGGCAATTTGCATAAGCGGTAAAGGCAGTTGGAAGGGCAGTACGCGTGTGACTACCCCGGATAGCGAGACCACAAGGGTCATGATGAGTATTGTGAAGAAGATTTCCATGCGTTCCCTGTTTGCTGTGTTGCTTAAAAGCCAAACCTAAGGCGTCGTGCCTTTTATTCTATCTTCTCCAGAGTAACGCAAAAGGCAACGGGATGAGTCCTGAAAATAAAAACGGGCGCCCTGAGCCACCCGTTTTCGCATAAATGGACAACTCAGATTGCCCAGCCGCCCGCGTAGAACGCCACCAGCGCGATAGCGATTACGACGGTACCGATGTTCAGCTTGCGCCACTCACCGGAGACCAGACGGCCAATCACCAGCGACGCGAAGCCAATCATGATGCCGGTCACGATGTTACAGGTCAGCACGATAAATACCGCGGTGATCAGGCCGGACATCGCATCCACGAAGTCCGCGAAATCGATTTTTGCCACGTTGCTCAGCATCAGCAGGCCAACGTACATCAGCGCTGGCGCGGTTGCGTAGGCCGGAACCAGATAGGAGAGCGGAGAGAGGAACAGGATCAGCAGGAACAGCACGCCGACGGTGATCGCCGTCAGGCCTGTTTTACCGCCTGCCGCCGTGCCCGCTGCGGATTCGATGTACACCGCCGCAGGCGCTGCGCCCACCAGGCCAGAGAAAACGCTGCTCAGGGAGTCGGTGGTCAGCGCTTTGCCGCCGTCGATAATCTGGCCGTCTTTATCCAGCAGGTTCGCCTGGCCGGCGACCGCGCGGATAGTGCCGGTGGCATCAAACACGGCGGTCATCACCAGCGCCAGCACGCTTGGCAGAATAATCGGGTTCAGCGCGCCCATAATGTCCAGGCTACCGATCAGCGAATTGCCCTGCTCGTCGCTCAGCGACGGCATGGCGAAAATACCGGAGAAGTGTACGCTCGGGTCGAAGATCAGGCCGACGATGGAGACACCGATAATGGTCAGCAGAATACCGCCCGGCACCTTGAGTTTTTCCAGACCGATGATCACCGCCAGGCCAATCAAGGACATGATCACCGGGAAGCTCGCGAAGTGCCCCAGGGCAACGGGGAGGCCGTCCAGCGGGTTTTTCACCACCAGGCCGACGCCGTTCGCGGCAATCAGCAGCAGGAACAGACCGATACCAATGCCCGTACCGTGCGCCACGCCCTGCGGCAGGTTGCGCAAAATCCAGCTACGGATGCCGGTCGCAGAAATCACGGTAAACAGCACGCCCATCAGGAACACGGCGCCCAGCGCAACCGGCACGCTGATCTGTTGGCCCAGAACCAGGCTGAACGCGGTAAACGCGGTCAGAGAGATGGCGCAGCCGATCGCCAGCGGCAGGTTGGCCCACAGGCCCATCACGATGGAGCCCACGCCGGCCACCAGGCAGGTGGCTACAAAGACAGCGGCAGGCGGGAAGCCCGCTTTGCCCAGCATACCCGGCACCACAATGACGGAGTAAACCATCGCCAGAAACGTTGTCAGACCGGCAACAACTTCCTGACGCACGGTGCTGCCGCGAGCAGAAATTTTAAACATGGCGTCAAGTGAACCGCCGGTACGCGCAGATGGCGTAGACATAGAAAACATCCCCTGAGAATTTTTAGAAAGTCCGTAAGCGTGGTGGAGACTCCACTGCCAGCAAAACGTCAAATCCTTGTGCTGCGTTTGCGACGAAAGGGGCGTCACAAAAAAAGCAAACGTTTAGCTCCGCGCTAACAAAACGGGTGGTCAAATTAAGGCAAACGATTATCTAGCCTAATACCCGCCCTTTTCAACTGAACTTTCGCATTTTCCGCTAAAATCCCCTCGCGGCGATGAAGAAATAAGCAGAGGATGCGCAAACGTTATCGTTCCTGCGCAATTTAGTAACATTTCACCCTTCGCCCGGAATGCTGAGCGGGCCACCCTGCTCAAGCGTTCTCTGCCAGCCGGGACGCGCCTCGACCTTGTCCTTCCACGCCCGGGTATGCGGCAGGTCTTCTATGCCGCCGCGCGCCAGCAGCGCAAACACCGGGAAGCTCATCTGAATATCGGCCATGCTGAGCGCCTCACCGGCAAACCAGCTGTTCTGAGCAAGGTGGGACTCAATAAAGCGCGCGTGCGTTTCCAGCTGGCGGTTGAGATAGGCTTTTTGCACCCCCTGCCCCAGCGCTTTTCCCAGCGTTCTCATGCCAAACGGCACGGGCGGCTTACCCAGGCTGCTAAAGACCAGCTTCATGAGCAGCAGCGGCATCAGCGAACCTTCGGCGTAGTGCAGCCAGAAGCGGTACTGGACCTTATGGGCAGGATCCAGCGGCTTGAGCCGGGACTCAGCGTCATAGGTTTCCTGGAGGTATTCCAGAATAGCCCCAGACTCCGCGAGGATCAGCCCGTTGTCTTCAATGACCGGTGATTTACCCAGAGGATGGATCCGCTTGAGGGATTCAGGAGCCAGCATGGTTTTTTCGCGCTGGTAGCGAACGATCTCGTAGGGGACGGAAAGCTCTTCCAGGGCCCAAATCACGCGGTGTGAGCGCGACTGGTTTAAATGGTGGACCGTCAGCATGATGTTCTCCTGTGATTCATACTTATTAACTATAGAAAATCGAACAACATCGCGAAAAATTTTTGGCGAAAAAGTCGCCAGTGACGCTGGCGAAAAGCAGGGCTTTGCGTAGAATTAAAGTGTCAGCACAAACCGGAACCTCCTCCACTTGCTCGACATGAGGGGTGCTGATGTCGGGGGAAACCCTCCCGTGAGCCAGCGGGATAGAGAGAAAGACAAAGACCGGGAATAAACTAAAGCGCCCTCTGTGGCGCTTTAGTTTTTATCATGCTTTTTGTCGCACAATCTCACTCCTCCTCCAGCAGCCGCGCGCCCGTACCCTGCTCGCCCAGCCTGTCGCCGGGGTTTCGCAGCGGGCAGTCGCTGCGTGACAAACACCCGCACCCAATGCAGCCGTCCAGCTCATCGCGCAGCGCAACCAGAGTGTGAATACGCCGGTCCAGCTCCTCCCGCCACTGGGACGAAAGGTGCTTCCACTCTTTCGCGCTCAGGGTATGTCCCTCCGGCAGCACGCCGAAGGCATCGCCGATAGTCGCCAGGGGGATCCCAATGCGTTGCGCAATCTTGATAATCGCGACGTAACGCAGCACGTCACGGGTATAGCGCCGCTGGTTTCCCCCGTTACGGATGCTTTTAATTAGCCCTTTGCTTTCATAGAAGTGGAGCGCCGATACCGCCACGCCGCTGCGCTTTGCCACTTCACCGGGTGTTAAGAGCGCTTTAATTCGCGGCAATCTCTTTTCCATAAAACCTCTTTACCTCAAGTTAACTTGAGGAATTATACTCCCCCGCAGAGAAAACGACGAATCAACAGAGAAAGATGTATCTCCAGAGAGGCAACCTTATGTCGCATCAGCAAATTATTCAGACGCTTATTGAATGGATTGATGAACATATCGACCAACCGTTGAACATTGATGTGGTCGCTAAAAAGTCGGGCTATTCGAAATGGTATTTACAGAGAATGTTCCGCACCGTCATGCATCAGACGCTGGGTGAGTATATCCGCCAGCGCAGGCTGCTGCTGGCAGCACAGGCGCTACGCTCTACGCAGCGGCCCATTTTTGATATCGCGATGGATCTTGGCTACGTATCGCAGCAAACCTTCTCCCGCGTGTTCCGCCGCGAGTTCGATCGCACGCCAAGCGATTACCGCCACCAGCTGAACTAATGCGCTCAGTGCAAAGGCTGCTGCTGCCAGGTCATGAACTCCTGCGGCGGCATCGCTTTCGCGAAGTGCCATCCCTGACAATACTGCACGCCACGCTTTAACAGCCAGCTTACCTGCTCCGCCGTTTCGACGCCCTCGGCGATGGTTTTCAGGCGCAGGCTCTGCGCCATCTCGATAATGTGTTCGGCAATCAGGTGGCTGGTGCTGTTGGTGGTTAAGGTATCAACAAACGATTTATCGATTTTGAGAATATCGACGTTCAGGGAATAGAGGTTGTGCAGGTTCGAGTAGCCGGTGCCGAAATCATCAATCGCCACCTCATAGCCCGCCTGGCGGAACGCCTGAATCACCGGCGTGGTTTTAGGAACATCGATAAACCCGCGCTCGGTCACTTCGATTTTGATCTGCTGCGCGCGCACGGCGTAAAGCCGGGCCTTGTCGGAAATCATGGCGATCAGGCGCGACGAGTGGAAATCTGACGCCGACAGGTTGATCGAAATATAGAGCTGCGGATGGGCAGCCAGGAAATGGCCCAGGTCGCTGAACACTTCTTCGACCACGTAATCCGTAATACGCTCGATCATTCCCTCTTTTTCGGCCAGCGGTATAAATTCCGCCGGGCTCATGACCTGGCCGTTAAAACCGGGCCAGCGTAATAACGCCTCCGCACCCACGCACTGGTTATTTTTGATATCAATAATGGGCTGATAATGGACCCGAAGCTGGCGGGTATTAAGCGCCCGGTGCAGCAGTCGCCCGGGCGAGTTGAGCTCACGATGCGCACGTGACCACACCAGCAAAATAATAATGCTGCAAATCATCCCCAGCGGTAACGTCAGCGTAGCCTGGTGATAAAACGTTTCATAAAAACGCTGAGAAGAGGTGGAAACAATGGCGGCAATTGGACGTTTATCCGATTTTACTATTGTGTAAAAACGGTCATCCTTTTGAAATGTCGATTCCTTATGTTGAATCAGCGAATTTAATAATGAAATATTGGCTTTCTGGCTGACTGAAAAGAAGGCGTTTGTTACCGTGTCATATACCCCCCATGACAGGGAACGATCGGCTGACATCACTTCGCTGTAAGAAAGCGGGTTGACCACCACGACATAATTTCCGCGCTGCATATACGTCATTTTATAACCAGCAAAAAAGGGCGTATCGCGATAATAATAGACGGCAACGTCGGGTTTACGTTTGTAATTGGCAGTGGGTATAACGTAAGGATGATCTGGGGTGGAAACGGTTGAGCAGAGAAAATTCTGACCCTCTGCATAAATTAAATCAGCGACAAACAGGCGCCCACGAACCACGTTCAACATATATTGACGATGTTCTGGCGTACACAGTTGACCCTGATATTTTTCAGCTTCATCCCGTGCTAAATCAACCTGTTGTATAACCAGTTCAGTTTTGTCTAAAGCCAGTTCGGCAAATGTACTTAGCTGGGCGCTTGTTTCCGTCACGGCTCTGAGCTGGGCAAACCATAGCGCAAGCATCACCGGCAGCATAACTACCATGATGATCCCTACCACCCTGAGCATCTTGCGCCGCGCGCTACGATTCATTTCCCGCCCTATATCCCTGCATTTTATACGCCTGTAGTAATGAAGGCCGGATGCTTTGATAAACAGGTGATTACGTTGCATGAATCATGCGAAGTTAGCAACTGACTTTTGGTATTAAAAATCTTAATTTCCGTTATGACGATAATATTTTTCCGTAAGCTAAACTGAAAGTATTGGTTTCGTTTCTATTAGGGAAATAATTATCCAGTTTACGGGGATGATTTAAGATAACACAGCGGCGGATCGTTGATTAAAGCAAACTTGTATCAGCATGAAAAAAGTACAGCAGCAGAAGCGTGAATTTTCCTGTAACAGGTTCCCGCCCTGCTTTATAAATAATCAGACGCGATGACCGTTTTTCCTCTTCCCGTTCGTTTGGCATCATATAAAGCGTTATCGGCACGCGTCAGTAATGCTGAGGTATCGCGCTGACCCTGAAAGACGTTAACCACTCCGGCACTAAATGAGAGCACGATCGCGTTATCTCCCACCTGCAGCGGTTTGCTGATAAGCGCGGCACGCAGCCGGGCGGATAAACGCGTGGCCGCTTCGCCATCAGTCCCCATCAGCAGCAGTAAAAACTCTTCACCGCCCACGCGGCCCAGCGCAGAGCCTGCCGGGCTTAACGCTCTGATTTGTTCGCAAAAGTGGATCAGCGCCGCATCGCCCACCTGATGGCCCCACTCATCGTTAATCAGCTTGAAGTAATCCAGGTCAAACATCAGCACGCTGAAATGGCTGTTGGCATCCTGCCGTGAGCTTGCCGCCAGCGCCACCTTGAGCTGCTGTAAAATCGCAGAACGGTTAAAACAGCCGGTGAGATCGTCAGTGGTGGCCTTCACCGCCAGCTGCTGTTCCGCTTTTTTACGCTCGGTAATGTCCAGGCCAATATTGAGAATTGAGTTATCCGGCAGGAGAATATTTGACCAGAGGATAGTTAACGGCGTCCCGTCTTTATGCACCGGGTGCCATTCATACATATCTTTGAGGGGTGAAATATGAACGGACTCCCGCACCCGTCGTCGCTCTTCGGGATCGGGGTAAAACAGCGTCAGCGGATCGGCGTGCGTACTGATCTCCGTCATGCTCCAGCCAAACACTTTTTCGCACTCGGCGTTCCACAGCACGCAGCGGTTGTGCCTGTCGAACGCATTCATCAGCACCGGAGCGCGTTCAAATAAGGTTTTGTACTGGGTAACGACCCGCTGCATCTCTTGTGCGGTTTTTTCCCGGGCAATGATCTCTGCGAAATAGTCCTTTAATTTTTCGACCAGTATTACCACGATATTTTTAAGCACCGGCAGAGAGGTTAGCTTTTCATTAAAGGCTAAAAAGAAATAGCCGCTGCAATGCCAGTCATGAGTGGAGAGTTTGCACAGCACCCCGCTTTGCAGCTGCGAATAGCCGGGATGTTGCGCAGGAAAAATCGCCTGACCAATATTCTCTTTCCAGTAGACCACGCGCCAGGAGTGATGATGCCGCTGCAGCAGGGTACTCGCCAGAAAATCAGCGACGTTAAACGAATGGCAGGTAACGTCACCCGCGCAGACCACGCGCTGCTGCCCGTTGTTATCAACGCTGACCCAGGCAAGCGTTGAGCCCAAGACCTTATTGATGGTTTCCAGCATTTCCGCCAGCGAACACTGGGCGTTGAGTACGGGCATCAGCTTCGCCAGCGCGTGCAGCGCCTGCGTACTGTCGTTAACAATCTCGCGTCTTTTTTCTTTCATCATTTTTTTCGCAGGTCATTAATCGAGACTGCAACCGCAAAACATAATTCAGATTAAAAACATAAAGGGGATCTAATAACATGCTGAGTGTAAAAATAAGCGTACAAGATAATAAAAAAACCAGTCAATTCATATATCTGTATTATTTTTAACGGGTGCACATATGTGTCCAGTCAAGCATAATCCATAGGCTTAATGCTGTAAATATTATACAACTTAAGTCGTATTGCAGAGGTTTCGCTATCCCGATGAATTCATTATGAAGAGTGGGGAAAATGGACAATCAGGCAGCGACGATATATTTTCCAAAGCTATAAATCCCACCATTTTCATTACACCGACACTGGCGAATAAAAGAGCAAGTGTGATATAGTTCACACATATTTTGTAACCAGAAACATCGTTTCATTCCAGTTCGTCTGTTTTGTCGAGGATGGGTTTTATGGCAACCATTACTACCAGCATGGTTCTCCTGCGCTGGCCACTGTTCAGCGCGGTTTTGATGTTTTTAGCCAGCACGCTGAACATTCAGTTTCGTAAAGCTGACTACGCCGGTCTGGCGGTGATCAGCACCCTGCTGGGCGTTGGCGCAGCCTGCTGGTTCGCGACCGGCCTGCTGGGGATCACCCTGCTGGATATTGCAACCATCTGGGAAAACGTCAAGGTGGTGATGGTCGAAGCGATGAGCCATACCCCGCCAGACTGGCCGATGGTCATAACCTGATACTCTGAAAACAAAAAACCCAGACTCTCATCTGGGTTTTTTTATCTCGCAGCTGAAAATCAGAACGGGATATCGTCGTCAAAGTCCATTGGCGGTTCATTAGACCTGTCTCTTATACACATCTGACGCT
>CAMKZP010000065.1 GCA_946477805.1 uncultured Enterobacter sp. | reverse complement strand
GCACCAGACAGTCCCCTCTCCCCTTTGGGGAGAGGGTTAGGGTGAGGGGAGAAAAGATTAAATCAGGCCAATGCCTTAGCAATCTTCTCGTACAGATCGCCAGACAGGTTTTCCAGCCCTTTCAACTGCTCAAGCGCGGCGCGCATTTTCGCCTGACGCTTCGCATCGTAGCGCTTCAGGCGGATCAGCGGCTCAATCAGACGCGACGCCACCTGCGGGTTACGGCTGTTCAGCTCGGTCAGCATTTCCACCATAAACTGATAGCCGCTGCCGTCTTCCGCGTGGAACGCTGCAGGGTTGCTGCTGGCAAATGCGCCAATCAGGGAACGCACGCGGTTCGGGTTGCTCATGGTGAACGAGCGGTGTTTCAGCAGGCTCCGCACGGTGCTGAGCACGTCGGCAGACGGGCTGGTGGACTGCAGAATGAACCACTTGTCCATCACCAGGCCATCCTGGTGCCATTTGTCGTCGTACTCCTGCATCAGCGCATCGCGGCACGGCAGCTCGGCGGCAACGCTTGCCGCGAGGGCAGCCAGCGCGTCCGTCATGTTGTCGGCGTTGTGATACTGCTTGCTCACCAGCGTGTTAGCCAGCGCCACTTCACCAAACGCCAGATAGCGCAGGCAGGTGTTGCGCAGGGAACGTTTACCAATATCGGCATGTTCCACGCGATACTCGTCCAGCCTGTTGGCGTTGTAGATCGCCAGGAACTCGTCCGCCAGCTCGGTGGCCAGCGTGCGGGTCAGCGCTTCACGTACCGCGACAATCGCAATCGGATCGATGATGTCGAACAGCTCGGCGATTTCGCTCGCGGACGGCAGCGTCAGAATCTCAGCCGCCAGCGCCGGGTCAATCTGCTCGTCCAGCAGGATGGCGCGGAACGCGTCGGCCACGTGAACAGGCAGCGACAGCGGCTGGCCCTGCTGATGGCGGTTTACGTTCAGCTTGATGTAGGTCGCAAGCAGGCTCTGTGCCGCATCCCAGCGGGAGAAATCGTTGCGCGCGTGACGCATCAGGAACGTCAGCTGCTGATCGCTCCATTTGTACTCCAGCTTCACCGGCGCGGAGAATTCACACAGCAGCGCGGGAACCGGCTGGAAGTAGACGTTATCAAAGATAAAGGTCTGCTCTGCCTGGGTCACGTTCAGCACGTGGTGAACCGGGTGGCCGCCCTTCTGCAGCGGGATCGCTTTGCCTTCGTTATCGTACAGCTCAATGCTGAACGGAATGTGCAGCGGGTGTTTCTCTTCCTGCTCCGCCGTTGGCGGCGTGCGCTGGCTGATGGTCAGGGTGTACTGCTCGGTTTCCGGGTTGTAGTCGTCTTTGACGGTCACAATCGGCGTGCCGGCCTGGCTGTACCAGCGGCGGAAGTGGGAGAGATCGACGTTGGAAGCGTCTTCCATTGCCTGCACAAAGTCGTCGCAGGTGGCCGCGCTGCCGTCGTGACGCTCGAAGTAGAGCTGCATACCTTTCTGGAAGTTCTCTTCCCCCAGCAGGGTGTGGATCATGCGGATAATTTCTGCACCCTTCTCATACACCGTCAGGGTGTAGAAGTTATTCATCTCGATGACTTTATCCGGACGGATCGGGTGCGCCATTGGGCTGGCATCTTCAGCAAACTGCAGGCCGCGCATGGTACGCACGTTGTTGATGCGGTTAACCGCGCGTGAGCCCAAATCAGAGCTGAACTCCTGATCGCGGAAAACGGTCAGGCCCTCTTTCAGGCTCAGCTGGAACCAGTCGCGGCAGGTGACGCGGTTGCCGGTCCAGTTATGGAAATACTCGTGACCAATCACGCGTTCGATATCGAGGTAGTCTTTATCGGTTGCGGTGTCGGTGCGCGCCAGCACGTATTTGGAGTTAAAGACGTTCAGGCCTTTGTTCTCCATTGCGCCCATGTTGAAGAAGTCGACGGCGACAATCATATAAATGTCGAGATCGTACTCCAGGCCGAAGCGCTCTTCATCCCACTTCATAGAGTTGATAAGCGAGGTCATCGCCCACGGCGCGCGGTCTAGGTTGCCGCGATCCACAAACAGCTCCAGCGCCACGTCGCGACCTGAGCGGGTTTTGTACGTATCGCGCAGCACGTCGAAATCACCCGCCACCAGCGCAAACAGGTAGCACGGTTTCGGGAACGGATCCTGCCACTGCACCCAGTGACGGCCATTTTCCAGCTCGCCTTCACCGACGCGGTTACCGTTGGAGAGCAGGAACGGGTAGAGGGTTTTATCGGCGATGATTTTGGTGGTGAAGCGGGCCAGCACGTCCGGGCGATCCAGATACCAGGTGATGTGGCGGAAGCCTTCGGCTTCGCACTGCGTGCACAGCGCCACGCCAGACTGATAGAGCCCTTCCAGCGCGGTGTTAGCCGCCGGGCTGATTTCGTTCACGATGCGCAGCGTAAAGCGTTCCGGCAGGCCGTTGATCACCAGCTGGCTGCCCTCTTCCTGATAGTCGGTCCAGGCTTCATCATTAATATGCAGGGAGACCAGCGTCAGGTCTTCGCCGTCAAGACGCAGCGGTACTGCGGTCGCGCTCTGGCGCGCAACCTGGCTGACCGCCGTCACGACGGTTTTTGTGGCATCCAGGTCAAAAGTCAGATCGATATCGCTAATCAGGTATTCCGGCGCACGGTAGTCGTGGCGGTATTTAGCTTGTGGCTGTTGTGTCATAGAAAACCTTATGCATCGTTTGTCGAGTAACGTTTCAATATATTCCTGTTGTGTAAAACGCGCTATGCAGAATGTTTATCTTTTCCGGTACAAACACCTTTTTCGCTACATTTTCATAACAGGGGCACAAAATGCCCTCGACCCTAAAGGCAGCTTATGTTGTGATCGGGGTTCAATAAATCACTAAAACAGGTATACTCCGGAGTTGTTTATTGTACTAAACGCTCCCGTGAGAGGATGCTACTGCGCACCTATGACTCAATTCGCTTCTCCTGTTCTGCATACGTTGCTGGATACCGACGCGTATAAACTGCATATGCAGCAAGCCGTTTTTCACCATTACCATGACGTCCATGTTGCGGCTGAATTTCGCTGCCGGGGCGACGACTTGCTGGGTATCTACGCAGATTCCATTCGCGAACAGGTCGATGCCATGCAGCATCTGGCGCTGCAGGACGACGAATATCAGTGGCTTTCGGGCCTGCCCTTCTTCAAAGCCGACTATCTCAACTGGCTGCGCGATTTCCGCTATAACCCGCAGCAGGTCACAGTCACCAATGATAACGGCAAGCTGAACATCCGCCTTGAAGGCCCGTGGCGCGAAGTGATCATGTGGGAAGTTCCGCTTCTAGCCGTCATCAGCGAGCTGGCCCACCGCTACCGCTCTCCCGAAACGGGCGTTGCGCAGGCGGTTGCCGCACTGGAAAACAAGCTCACAGAGTTCTCAACGCTGACCGAAGGCCTGGATATGTCCCGCTTCCGCCTGATGGACTTCGGCACGCGCCGTCGTTTCTCGCGCGAGGTGCAGCAGGCGATTGTTGAACGTCTGCAGCAGGAGCCGTGGTTTGTGGGCACCAGCAACTACGATCTGGCGCGCCGGCTGAACCTGACGCCAATGGGCACCCAGGCGCACGAATGGTTCCAGGCGCATCAGCAAATCAGCCCGGACCTCGCCAATAGCCAGCGCGCCGCGCTGGCCGCGTGGCTGGAAGAGTACCCTGACAAACTGGGCATCGCGCTCACCGACTGTATTACAATGGATGCCTTCCTGCGCGATTTCGGCCCTGAATTTGCCGGGCGCTATCAGGGTTTACGCCACGATTCCGGGGACCCGGTTGAGTGGGGCGAGAAGGCCATTGCCCATTACCAGAAGCTGGGTATCGACCCGATGACGAAGGTCCTGGTGTTCTCTGACAACCTGGATTTAGCGAAAGCGATCGACCTCTACCGTCACTTCTCCTCAAGGATTAACCTCGGCTTTGGCATTGGCACCCGTTTGACGTGCGACATTCCCCAGGTAAAACCGCTGAACATCGTGATAAAGCTGGTGGAATGTAACGGCAAGCCGGTGGCAAAACTCTCCGACAGCCCGGGTAAAACCATCTGTCACGACAAAGCCTTCGTTCGTGCGTTGCGTAAAGCCTTCGATCTTCCTCAGGTCAAAAAAGCCAGCTAACGGCTCGCGGGAGCCTTCCAGGCTCCCTTTCTTCTTATTTATTTCCTGTTTATTCTCTTTTGACTGCGAAATCTGCTTGTCTGATGGCGGATGCCAGGTAACATAGATATCCCCCTTCTAAGGGCGGATAAGTGGTTATTGTTTCCGACTATTAGACTATTAACAGAGAGAATATTATGAGCGTTGTGCCTGTAGCCGACGTACTCCAGGGCCGCGTCGCCGTTGACCAAGAAGTCACCGTGCGCGGATGGGTGCGTACTCGTCGAGATTCTAAAGCTGGTATCTCCTTCCTTGCCGTCTATGACGGTTCCTGCTTTGATCCTGTACAGGCCGTCATTAATAATTCTCTGCCCAATTACAATGATGACGTTCTGCACCTGACCACGGGCTGTTCCGTTATCGTGACCGGTGTCGTTGTGGCATCGCCGGGCCAGGGCCAGAGTTTCGAAATTCAGGCATCGGCAATTGACGTTACCGGCTGGGTTGAAGATCCGGATACCTATCCGATGGCGGCAAAACGCCACAGCATTGAGTATCTGCGCGAAGTGGCGCACCTGCGTCCGCGCACTAACCTGATCGGCGCGGTTGCCCGCGTGCGCCACACGCTGGCGCAGGCGCTGCATCGCTTCTTCGACGAGCAGGGTTACTTCTGGGTTTCAACTCCGCTGATCACCGCCTCCGATACCGAAGGCGCCGGTGAAATGTTCCGCGTTTCGACGCTGGATATGGAAAACCTGCCGCGCACGCCGGAAGGTAAAGTGGACTACGACAAAGACTTCTTTGGTAAAGAGGCCTTCCTGACGGTTTCCGGCCAGCTCAACGGCGAGACCTATGCCTGTGCGCTGTCAAAGATCTACACCTTCGGCCCAACCTTCCGCGCTGAAAACTCGAACACCAGCCGTCACCTGGCGGAATTCTGGATGCTGGAGCCGGAAGTGGCGTTTGCCGACCTGAACGATGTCGCAGGCCTGGCAGAAGCGATGCTGAAATACGTGTTTAACGCCGTTCTTGAAGAACGCGCTGACGACATGAAATTCTTCGCCGAGCGCGTAGACAGCGACGCGATTGCCCGTCTGGAGCGCTTCGTCTCCGCTGACTTCGCACAGGTGGACTACACCGATGCGGTCGCTATCCTCGAAAAATGCGGCGAGAAGTTTGAGAACCCGGTTTACTGGGGCGTGGATCTCTCTTCCGAGCACGAACGTTATCTGGCAGAGAAACACTTTAAAGCGCCGGTTGTCGTGAAAAACTACCCGAAAGACATTAAGGCCTTCTATATGCGCCTTAACGAAGACGGTAAAACCGTCGCGGCGATGGACGTGCTGGCGCCGGGAATCGGTGAAATCATCGGGGGTTCTCAGCGCGAAGAGCGTCTGGACGTGCTGGATGCCCGCATGGAAGAGATGGGTCTGAACCCGGCTGACTACAGCTGGTATCGCGACCTGCGCCGTTACGGTACCGTTCCGCACTCTGGCTTTGGCCTGGGCTTCGAACGCCTGATCGCCTACGTCACCGGCGTTCAAAACGTGCGTGACGTGATCCCGTTCCCACGCACTCCGCGTAACGCAAGCTTCTAAGCCGCACTCTCATCATGGCCAGCACTCGCTGGCCATTATTTTATCCTGCATTGTCAATTTCTGTCAGCTGAAAGTCAGCATCTTTAAACTGCAACCCCGTGATTCCCTCTACCTGTTACGTTTTGTTTCCACGAAACATCTACGAACAAAAAATAAACCGCATTCTTATTGCGCCTAATGCTTTTCTTACGCATTAGCACAAATTTCAACCAATTTCACGGCCATCCAGAAGTCTTATTCGGGCCATAAGAAATATAAGGGCGTTAGGCCTCTGTATATATGATTTGCCTTTAGCCAAATTAAACATAAGCAATTCATATATATAGGATAGGAAGAGGTGTTTAATTCGCCAGGCAGGGCTGAAATTTGAGGTGCTTCACAAAGTTCCTCAAATTACACATTTAGTTACACATAATTTCTTTTTGTTACTGAATCTTGAGGATTGTAGCACTTTCGCTGTAGCGAAACGCGTCTATGAATGGAAAGATGCCTGTCAGATACATAAAGACACCTAACTCTCATCAATAGTTCCGGAAATATTTATTGACAGAATTTATTGACGGCAGTGGCGAGTGTCATAAAAAAAAACCAATGAGGGTAATAAATAATGATGAAGCGCAATATCCTGGCAGTGGTAATCCCTGCCCTGCTGGTAGCCGGTGCAGCAAACGCTGCAGAAATCTATAACAAAAACGGCAACAAATTAGATCTGTACGGGAAAGTGGTTGGTGAGCACGACTTCGTTACCTCTGGTGACAACACTGACAGCGCTGATAACACCTACGCGCAGATCGGTTTCAAAGGCGAAACTCAAATCAATGACGAGCTGACCGGTTACGGCCAGTGGGAATACCGTGCTCTGGCAAGCCAGGCAGAGAGCAACCAGACCCAGCGTACCCGTCTGGCGTTTGCTGGCCTGAAAGCCGGTGATGCAGGTTCTATCGACTACGGCCGTAACTACGGTATCGTTTACGATGTAGAATCCTACACCGATATGGCGCCATCTTTCTCCGGCATGACCTGGGCCAACTACTCTGATAACTTCATGACTGGCCGTAGCACCGGTCTGCTGACCTACCGCAACTCTGACTTCTTCGGTCTGGTTGACGGTCTGAGCCTGGGCCTGCAGTACCAGGGTAAAAACGAGCGTGACGACGTTAAAACCTCTAACGGTGACGGCTTCGGTACCTCTCTGGGCTATGAGTTCGGCGAAGGTTTTGGCCTGATCGGCGCATACAGCAACTCTGACCGTACAAACGCGCAGGAAGCTGATGGCAAAGGCGAGAAAGCTGAAGCATGGGCAGTGGGTGCTAAATACGATGCGAACAACATCTACCTGGCAACCACCTATGCTGAAACCCGCAACATGACTCGCGAAGGCGACGGCACCTTTGCGAACAAAACGCAGAACTTCGAAGTTATCGCTCAGTACCAGTTCGACTTCGGCCTGCGTCCATCCGTTGCTTACGTTCAGTCTAAAGGTAAAAACCTTGAGCAGCGCGGCACCTTCGCCGGCGGCGATGCTGACCTGCAGAAATTCGTTGAAATCGGTGCAACTTACTACTTCAACAAAAACTTCAACATCTATGTTGACTACCAGCTGAACCTGATCGACGACACCGACTACTCTCGTAGCGTTGGCATCGTGAACGGTAAAGACGACCAGGTTGCAATGGCTGTAACCTACCAGTTCTAATCAGCACACCGCGTGGTTTTATGCGTAATGAACAGGGCTTCGGCCCTGTTTTTTTATGTCTGAAAGAAAATAATGGCGACTTTTGAAAAGCCGCACGCTTTTCGTCGCAAACGGTTGGCATTTTGTAAATCTACCGTTAACCTGATAGCGGATTTCACTTCTGTAATCACAATGGAACTTCGTCATGTTTGAGAACATTACCGCCGCTCCTGCCGACCCAATTCTGGGCCTGGCCGATCTGTTTCGTGCCGACGACCGCCCTGGCAAAATCAACCTGGGTATTGGTGTATATAAAGATGAAACCGGCAAAACCCCGGTGCTGACCAGCGTTAAGAAAGCTGAGCAGTACCTGCTGGAAAATGAAACCACCAAAAACTACCTCGGTATTGATGGTATCCCTGAGTTCGGTCGTTGCACTCAGGAACTGCTGTTCGGTAAAGGCAGCGCGATTGTCAGCAGCAAACGCGCTCGCACGGCGCAAACGCCTGGCGGTACCGGCGCGCTGCGCGTCGCGGCGGATTTCCTTGCGAAAAACACGGCGGTAAAGCGCGTGTGGGTGAGCAATCCAAGCTGGCCTAACCACAAGAGCGTCTTTAACTCTGCGGGTCTGGAAGTGCGTGAATATACGTACTATGACGCAGCAAACCACGCGCTGGATTTTGACGGCCTGCTGGCGAGCCTGAATGAAGCGCAGGCGGGTGACGTGGTGCTGTTCCACGGCTGCTGCCATAACCCAACGGGTATTGACCCGACGCTGGAGCAGTGGCAACAGCTGGCTAAACTCTCCGTTGAAAAAGGCTGGCTGCCGCTGTTCGACTTCGCCTATCAGGGCTTCGCTCGTGGTCTGGAAGAGGATGCGGAAGGCCTGCGCGCCTTCGCCGCCGTGCATCAGGAGCTGATTGTCGCGAGTTCTTATTCCAAGAACTTTGGCCTGTACAATGAGCGTGTAGGAGCCTGTACGCTGGTCGCCGCTGACGAGCAAACCGTTGACCGCGCCTTCAGCCAGATGAAATCGGTTATCCGCGCCAACTACTCCAACCCGCCTGCACACGGCGCCTCTGTTGTTGCCACTATCCTGAGCAACGAAGCGCTGCGCGCCATTTGGGAACAAGAGCTGAACGATATGCGCCAGCGCATTCAGCGCATGCGTCTTCTGTTCGTGAGCACGCTGGCTGAAAAAGGGGCCGATCGTGATTTCAGCTTCATCATCAAACAGAACGGCATGTTTTCCTTCAGCGGCCTGACGAAAGAACAGGTACTGCGTCTGCGGGAAGAGTTTGGCGTGTACGCTGTTGCATCCGGCCGCGTTAACGTTGCTGGCATGACGCCTGACAACATGGCGCCGCTGTGCGAGGCGATTGTCGCCGTACTGTAGTTTGCACCTACAAAAAAGCCTGCGTTTAGCAGGCTTTTTTTATTGGGGTTACCAGACAGGCATTTCATCCTGCAGGAACGGGTTGTGCAGCCGCTCGTAGCCCAGCGTCGACATCGGGCCGTGGCCCGCAATAAACGTCACGTCATCGCCGAGCGGCAACAGCTTCTGTTTAATCGACTGAATCAGCTGACCGTGATCGCCGCGCGGGAAGTCGCTGCGCCCTACGCCACCTTTGAAAATCACATCGCCGGAAATCAGCAGACGCGACTGGTCATCAAAGAAGACGATGTGGCCCGGCGTATGCCCAGGGCAATGCAACACCTGTAAAGTCACATTCCCTACGTTAACGCTCTCCCCTTCGTTCAGCCAGCGATCGGGCGTCAGCGGCAGACACTCGTCAAGACCAAACATGCGGCTTTGGGCAGGTAACCCCTCCAGCCAGAACTCATCTTCTTTTTCCGGGCCGATCACCGGCACACCGTAGTATTCAGCCAGTTCAGCCGCAGCACCCACATGATCGAGGTGACCATGGGTAAGGAGGATCTGCATCAGCGTTACGCCGCTTGCGGCAACCTCCTGCTTGATTTTCTCAGCGTCTCCGCCGGGATCGACAAGCGCGGCCAGTTTGGTTTGCTCACACCAGATCAACGAACAGTTCTGGGAGAACGCGGTAACCGGAATAATACGATAGTTCATACTGCTCCTGTGTTTCGTTATTACCAGTGCCGAACCGGCCCGGTATCAATATGCACAAAGTTGCTACGTGGGTAATATCCTACACCACCCGCGCGCATAGATAACGCAGCTTTGCGAATATTGGCTAACGAAACGCCTTCAATATGGAAATCCATCGCCTGCCCTTTAGTGTGGTAGCTTTTTTCGCTACCCCACGGCTGTGGGCGCGCAGTTCATTGTTGGTATCGAGGGAACGGTACCCTGAAATGAGCTGCACCGGCCTGCGGGTGCCGAGCATCGTCTGAAGACGGAATAGCTGATCGAATAATCCTGGGTCGATGGCTTTGATTTTATTCGCGCGGAAGTCACGGAAAAAATGGTTGAGTCTTGCTAATTCATCCTGAATATAGCCTCTGCCATCGAAAAACTCCGCCTTAAGCGACTCACCGGTATGAAGATTGTTGAGCGTTAAAATACGCGGACGTGGTGTCGAGAGGGTGGCAAATGCTGGCGTCGGAAGGATGGCCGCTGCGCCGAGCGCAACACCACCTAACGCCAGCAGTTTGCGGCGATTAGCGTCAAATTTGTCCATGATAATCAGGTCTACAGGTCAATGTTATCGTAAATATGCTTAGCGCACGAAGGGCACCTTAACTGGCAATACAGCCTGCGTCAAGGCGCCCAATCCCAGCAAATACGCGGCCTACAGCCAGATCGCCCCGTACTTACCATAACTTACGACAATCATTTTCCCCGAACTACTTCATTTACCTGATTAATTGTTCAGCTTTTGGCAAAATTTGTGCGCCGGATCGCGCAGTGAGATCGTAATTGTAAATATCTGTACGATACTGGGTACGCCCGTCCTCGCCCACAAACGCCGTCAGATAGTAAAGATTGACCGGAATATTGTGTCGAATATTCACATAGCGCGTATCGCCCTGCTTCAGCGCATCCGAAATACGCGTATCGTTCCAGCCTGCGTCCTGTAGCAGCATGCTGGCCAGGTCGGAGGCCTTATTCACGCGAACACACCCTGAGCTGAGCGCGCGCGCGTCTTTCTGGAACAGGTTGTGATTCGGCGTATCGTGCAGATAGATAGCATCAGAGCTTGGCATGTTGAACTTATAGCGCCCCAGCGAGTTGTGCGCGCCGGGTGCCTGCTGGAACCGGAACGGCAAATTCGAGGCCGTAATGGTAGACCAGTCGACCATATAAGGATCGATCGTCTCTTTACTGTTCCAGCCGCGAATCACCGTATAGTTATGCCGCTCAAGGTATCCCGGATCGTTCCACACTTTCGGCAGAATATCCTTTCGCGCCAGGGTTGGCGGCACGTTCCACGGCGGGTTGACCACCACATTATTGAGCGCGCTGCTCATCATCGGGGTTTTACGGTCCGGACGGCCGACGATCACGCGAGACGCCAGTTTTTCGCTACCGTCCTGATAGTAGACCAGGGAATAAGCGGGAATATTCACCATAATTCCGGTGGATAGCGTACCCGGCAGCAAACGCAGGCGCTGAATATTCAGAGCCAGCACCCCTGCCCGCTGCGCCGGAGAGACGTTCAGCCAGTCGCGCGTTGACTGACCAATAACCCCATCCGCCCCCAGCCCCTGTGCGGCCTGGAACTGTTTCACCGCCTCGACCAGTTCACGATCGTAAGCAGCGGGTTTAGTGCTCAACGCAACGGCTTTCTTCTCGCTCACCGGTGCCGATGGGCTAACGACGACGCTTTGCGGATCGTCGCCGGGCAGGGCAATTTTAGGTCCGCCATCGAGAATGCCGGTGCGTTTTAAGATCTCACGAATCGCCGGGACATCGCTGCTCCACTGCCCGGGACGAAGCGTGGCCGTCGCGCGCAGCTGTGGCCAGGGACGCGAGTCCGCTACCAGCTCAAGCAACGA
>CAMKZP010000064.1 GCA_946477805.1 uncultured Enterobacter sp. | reverse complement strand
CTACACTCGACTAGTCGTCGGCAGCGTCAGATGTGTATAAGAGACAGATATAACTTTACACTGGCGTTGTTAATTAATGGTTAATCAGGTGTGTATTTCATGAAGACTATTGCCTCCACCACGCTTCCTGCCCATGTGCAACAGCCGTGCTACGATCGCACGCAGCTACGCTCGCGCATCGTCCACTTCGGGTTCGGCGCGTTTCACCGCGCGCATCAGGCGTTGTTAACAAACCGGGTGCTGAATGCGAAAGGGGGCGACTGGGGAATTTGTGAGATCAGCCTCTTCAGCGGTGACGTGCTGATGGGCCAGCTGCGCGCGCAGGATCATCTCTTCACCGTTCTGGAGAAAGGAGCGGAAGGGAATCAGCCGATTATCGTCGGCGCGGTGAACGAATGCCTGAATGCAAAACTCGACTCGCTGGCGGCCATTATCGAGAAATTCTGCGAGCCGCAGGTGGCCATCGTTTCACTGACCATCACCGAAAAAGGCTATTGCATCGACCCGGCAACGGGCAAACTGGATATGCAAAATGCCAGAATCCTTCACGATCTTGAAAACCCCGGCGAGCCGCACTCCGCGCCGGGGATCCTGGTTGAGGCCCTTCACCGCCGTCGTGAACGCGGGCTGCCCGCTTTTACCGTCCTTTCCTGCGATAATATTCCTGACAACGGCCACGTGGTGAAAAACGCGGTGCTCGGCATGGCCCTGAAACGCTCGCCCGAGCTGGCAGAGTGGATTGATAAACAGGTGAGCTTCCCGGGAACCATGGTCGACCGGATTGTCCCGGCAGCGACGGACGCCTCTCTGGCGGAAATCACCCAGGCGCTCGGCGTAGAAGATCCTTGCGCCATCAGCTGTGAACCCTTCATCCAGTGGGTCGTTGAAGATAATTTTGTCGCGGGGCGCCCGGAATGGGAAATCGCTGGCGTTCAGATGGTGCAGGACGTCTTGCCCTGGGAGCAGATGAAGCTGCGGATGCTGAACGGCAGCCACTCCTTCCTCGCGTACCTCGGCTATCTGGCTGGCTATGCGCATATTAATGAGTGCATGGAGGATACGAGCTTCCGCGAAGCTGCCCGCCGTCTCATGCTAGACGAACAGGCGCCCACCCTGCGCATAACCGATGTGGATCTCACGGCCTATGCCGACAGCCTGATCGAGCGTTTTGCAAACCCGGCGCTGCAGCATCGCACCTGGCAAATAGCGATGGACGGCAGTCAGAAACTGCCTCAACGCATGCTGGACGGGATCCGTATTCATCTTGAGCGTCACAGCGCGTGGCCGCTGCTGGCGCTGGGGGTCGCGGGATGGATCCGCTACGTCAGCGGGGCGGATGAGCGTGGCAACGCCATTGACGTTCGCGACCCGCTTGCTGATAAAATCCGCGCAATCGTCGACGCCAGCAGCGATGCCGACCGTGTGCGTGCCTTCATGGGTCTGAGCGAAGTCTTTGGTGACGCGCTTCCTAACAACCCCGTTTTTGTTGAAGCCGTCGATCGGGCATATCAGCGTATAGTCCGCCACGGCGCGCGCCGGGCCGTTATGGAAACGTCAGGCAGTTAGCGATTATTGCGGTTAAGGCGAGCGGGAAAAATCTCCGTTCGCCTCCCCCCTTTTCATTGCGCTCTTTTTTCGTCAGGATGATGGATAATTGTTATAGCATCACAAATATCTTTCGGAATCGGAGCGCACGTGACCAAAACCAACCTCATTACCGGTTTTCTCGGAAGTGGTAAAACCACGTCCATTCTGCATCTGCTGGCCAACAAAGACCCGGCGGAAAAATGGGCCGTTCTGGTCAATGAATTCGGCGAAGTGGGTATTGACGGCGCGCTGCTGGCGGATAGCGGGGCAATGATTAAGGAAATCCCCGGCGGGTGTATGTGCTGCGTGAATGGTTTGCCGATGCAGGTGGGGCTGAACACGCTGTTGCGCCAGGGGAAACCGGATCGACTGCTGATCGAGCCCACCGGGCTTGGACATCCAAAGCAAATACTCGACCTGTTAACCGCGCCGGTTTACGAGCCCTGGATCGACCTGCGCGCCACGCTGTGTCTGATCGATCCGCGCCAGCTGCTGGACGAGAAGGCCGCGGTGAATGATAACTTCCGCGATCAGCTCGCCTCGGCTGATATCATCGTGGCGAATAAAGCCGATCGGGCGACGCCTGAAAGCCGGGCCGCGTTTGAGCGCTGGTGGCAGCAGTTTGGCGGCGGACGCCAGCGCGTCGTGACCACCCAGGGCAGCGTTGACATCGCCCTGCTTGACCAGCCTCGCCTGAACACGGCCGAGCTGCCCTCCAGCGCAGCGCATTCACACGGCCACAGCGTGAAGCAGGGTCTGGCTGCCCTGAGCCTGCCGGAACACCAGCGCTGGCGCCGCAATCTGAATAACGGCCAGGGTTACCAGGCCTGCGGGTGGATCTTCGATGCGGATACGATTTTCGACACCATTGGCATACTGGAGTGGGCGCGGCTGGCCCCCGCCGACCGCGTGAAAGGCATTATGCGCACCCAGGACGGGCTGGTGCGCATCAACCGCCAGGGAGAGGATTTCTTCATCGAAACCCAGAACGTGGCCCCGCCAGACAGCCGAATAGAGTTAATTAGTGCGGTTAACGCCGACTGGAACGCCCTGCAGTCAAGCTTGTTGATGCTTCGTTTAAGTTCGGGCGGCTAACGTTGCCCCTGTTTTAACTCTATGTTGAATACTATGACAACACGAATCCCCCTGATATTGCTGCTCAACGCGGCTGGCCTGGCGCTCTTCTTATCCTGGTACCTGCCGGTTAACCACGGTTTCTGGTTCCCGCTGGATGCCGGGATTTTCCATTTCTTTAACCAGGCGCTGGCCAAAAGCCAGGCGTTCCTGTGGTTTGTCGCTATTACCAACAACCGCGCCTTCGACGGCTGTTCGCTGCTGGCGATGGGCTGCCTGATGCTCTCCTTCTGGCTCAAAGAGGACAAAACCGGGCGTCGCCGCATTCTGATTATCGGCCTGGTGATGCTGCTGGCTGCCGTGGTCATTAACCAGCTGGCGCAGCACCTGATGCCGGTTAAACGCGCCAGCCCGTCGCTCTATTTCCCGAATATCAACCGGGTCAGCGAGCTGCTGCACATATCGACCAAAGACGCGTCGAAGGACAGTTTCCCCGGCGATCACGGGATGATGCTGATGATTTTTTCGGCATTC
The DNA here is from genome assembly GCA_946477805.1 of uncultured Enterobacter sp. GTDB lineage: Bacteria > Pseudomonadota > Gammaproteobacteria > Enterobacterales > Enterobacteriaceae > Enterobacter. The sequence continues at coordinate 8,178 of CAMKZP010000064.1, read as the reverse complement.
ATGCTGCGTTATTTCGGTAAAAAAGCCTTCGCGATTGCCCTGATTATTGTTGTGGTGTTTGCTTTCCCGCGCGTCATGATTGGCGCTCACTGGCTAACCGATATTGCCGTAGGCTCGCTCTCTGCCGTGCTGATTGGCATTCCATGGTGCCTGATGACCCCAATGAGCGATCGCTTAATTGCCCTTTTTGATCGTTACCTGCCCGGCAAAGGCAACAAATCGCAAACAAATAATTAACTAAAATTAACACTAACCATCAGGGATCATTTTGATGCCTGATGGTTTTTCTTCCCGCCAACCCTTTTTTTGTCATCATTTCGTCATCTTTTTCATTCTACAAATGAATACGTTGCACGCTTTTTAACCCAACCTGGCGGCATTTTGTCCATTTCCGGTTATTCACTTTCTGTATCACTTTTTCTTATAAAAAATCGGATTTTTTTGCTCGCAATGCCCATTGCAATCGGTTAATCTCGAACTCGTTTTGCCCCACTGAGATAATTATTATCATGGTGAATAAATTTGTGCGCTGAGCCACAAATCTGACCAGAAAGAATTGTCTCATTGTGAACAGATAATTAGTCTCGTCACGGTTGGCATTTTTATAACGATATTTATCGTTAAGGACTTCAAGGGAAAATAAACAAAATGGTCAAATCTCAACCGATTTTGAGATATATCATGCGGGGGATCCCGGCGATTGCAGTGGCGGTACTGCTTTCAGCATGTAGTTCAACGAATACCGCAAAGAATATGCATCCTGAGACGCGTGTTGTGGGAATAGAAGATTCCTCGTCACTGCAAGCCTCTCAGGATGAATTTGAAAATATGGTGCGTAATCTGGACGTGAAGTCCCGCATTATGGACCAGTATGCTGACTGGAAAGGCGTGCGCTATCGTCTTGGCGGCAGCACCAAAAAAGGCATCGACTGTTCCGGTTTCGTACAGCGTACGTTCCGTGAGCAATTTGGTTTAGACCTGCCGCGCTCCACCTATGAGCAGCAGGAGATGGGCAAATCCATTTCTCGCACCAAACTGCGGACCGGGGATTTAGTCCTGTTTAAAGCCGGTTCTACAGGCCGCCACGTTGGTATCTATATTGGCAACGACCAGTTTGTTCACGCTTCTACCAGCAGCGGTGTGACCATCTCCAGCATGAATGAGCCATACTGGAAGAAGCGTTACAACGAAGCGCGCCGCGTGCTGTCACGCAGCTAACAGGTTTGTCGTGTCGTGGGTTATCCCTTGGCTGACGATACGATAAAAAAAGCACTGCTTCGGCGGTGTTTTTTTTTGCCCGTTACACTGAATACATTGAGCGGCAAATCAGGAAGCCCGATATCTATGCTCACCCGCTACTTCTCCAGCAATCGCAAGATTCTGCTTATCAGCATTCTCTCAGGACTTTTTTTCGCCCTGCTCCTGGGCTCGTTACAGTTTTACTGGAGCTACCACAAGCGTGAGGTCAGGTTCGACACCCTGATAAAAGACGTGAGCATCTATATGCAGAGCTATTTCGACGAGCTGAAAACCTCTGCCGATGCTCTTCAGCCGCTGACGCTGAGCAGTTGCCATGACGTCAACGCGGAGCTGACCTCCCGCGCCGCCTTCAGCCTGAACGTGCGTGCGTTCCTGCTGGTCAGAGATAAAACGGCCTTTTGCTCGTCCGCCACCGGCCCCATGAATGCCCCGATGGAAGATCTTATTCCCGAGCTTCACATCAGCAAGCCGCTCGACATGGCGCTGCTGCCCGGTACGCCGATGCTGCCCAACAAACCGGCCATCGCCATCTGGTACCGTAACCCTCTGGTGAAAGACGGCGGTGTATTTACCTCGGTAAACCTCAACCTGACGCCGTATCTGCTCTATACCGCGCGCCAGGAGGAGTTTGCAGGCATTGCCATCGTTATCGGCGGCCATGCGCTATCGACCACATCGAGCAGCCTGGTCAACGCCGATGACCTGCACGAGGCCCCCGCCCGCACGGCCACGTTGAAAGACGTCCCGCTGACCATTAACCTCTACGCCGATGCATGGACAAGCGATGAAATACTTTACGCCCTCTTCTTCGGGCTGGTATGCGGTATTGCCGCCGGATCGCTCAATTACTATATTCTCAGCATACGGCAGAACCCTGGAAAAGAGATTTTAACCGCCATTAAGCGCGGTCAGTTTTACGTGGTGTATCAGCCCGTCGTTGACGCCAAATCGCTCAGAATGACCGGGCTTGAAGTGCTGATGCGCTGGAAGCATCCCGTGATGGGTGAGATCCCACCCGATGCCTTTATCAATTTCGCCGAAGCGCAAAAGCTGATAGTTCCGCTCACGCTGCACCTGTTCGACCTGATCATTGAGGATGCCCCGGTTCTGGAGGGCCTGCTGCCGCCCGGAGCCAAAATGGGCATTAATATTGCGCCGGGGCATTTGCATGCGGAGAGCTTTAAAGAGGATATGCAGACCTTTAAGTCCCTGCTGCCGCAGGATCATTTCCAGATCGTGCTGGAAATCACCGAGCGCGACATGCTTAACCATCGGGAAGCCAACAACCTGTTCGAATGGCTGCACAACGAGGGCTTTGAAATCGCGATTGATGATTTTGGCACCGGCCATAGCGCGCTGATTTACCTTGAGCGCTTCACCATGGATTACCTTAAAATCGACCGGGGTTTCGTGAACGCCATTGGCACCGAAACCGTCACCTCGCCGGTACTGGATGCGGTGCTGACTCTGGCAAGACGGCTCAACATGCTGACCGTCGCAGAAGGGGTGGAAACGCCTGAACAGGCCGCCTGGCTGCGCGAACACGGGGTGAACTATCTCCAGGGCTACTGGATCGGCCGCCCCATGCCGCTGGAACAGTTCAAACAATGGCAGCCCGATTTGCCGTCTGCCCGCGAATAATTTCACATTAGCGGTGGCGTCACTTATTATCAGCCTAACTGAGGACAAGGGAACCGCCGCGAAATGTTTATGCGCTTCATGCTGATGCTGTTGGTATGTGTGAGCCTGACCAGCCAGGCACAGGCCATTAAAGAGAACACCGCCTTCGCCGTGATTGGCGAACCTAAGTACGCGGTTAATTTTACCCATTTCGACTACGTCAACCCGGCAGCCCCTAAGGGCGGTAACGTTACGCTCTCCGCCACCGGCACCTTTGATAACTTCAACCGCTTTGCCCTGCGCGGCGTGGCGGCAGCGCGCACAGAATCCCTCTACGACACGCTGTTTGTAACCTCAGATGACGAGCCCGGGAGCTACTACCCGCTGGTGGCCGAAAACGTACGCTACGCGGATAACTTTGCCTGGGCCGAGATAGCGATTAACCCACAGGCGCGTTTTCATGACGGTACGCCGGTCAAAGCCAGCGATATTGCATTCACGTTTCAGAAGTTTATGACCGAAGGCGTGCCCCAGTTTCGTCTGGTCTACAAAGGGACGACCGTTAAGGCCATTGCCCCGCTGACCCTGCGTATCGACCTGAGCGAGCCGAACAAAGAGAATATGCTGAGCCTGTTCTCCCTGCCCGTCATGCCTGAATCGTTCTGGAAAAATCACAAGCTGAGCGACCCCCTCTCCACGCCGCCGCTGGCGGGCGGCCCCTATCGCATAACCGACTGGCGCATGGGGCAGTACGTCATCTATTCCCGCGTGAAAGATTACTGGGCGGCCAATCTTCCGGTAAACCGTGGCCGCTGGAATTTTGACACCCTTCGCTATGATTATTACCTCGACGATAACGTGGCGTTTGAGGCGTTTAAAGCCGGGGCCTTTGATATGCGCGTGGAGAACAGCGCCAAAAACTGGGCCACGCGCTATATCGGCAAAAACTTTGCCAACGGCTACATCGTCAAGGACGAACATAAAAATGAGTCTGCGCAGGACACCCGCTGGCTGGCGTTTAACATTCAGCGCCCGGTGTTTTCAGACCGTCGGGTGCGGGAGGCCATAACCCTGGCCTTTGACTTTGAATGGATGAACAAGGCCCTGTTCTACGGCGCCTACAGCCGCGCCAACAGCTATTTCCAGAATACCGACTATGCCGCGCGACAGTATCCCAACGCCGACGAGCTGGTACTGCTGGCGCCGATGAAGGCAGACCTCCCGCCGGAGGTATTTACCCACGTGTTTGAACCGCCCGCTTCCAACGCCAGCGGCTTCGATCGCGCTAATCTGCTGAAAGCCAGCGCGCTGCTGGATGACGCCGGTTGGGTGCTGAAAAACCAAAAGCGGGTGAATACGCAGACGGGAAAACCGCTGAGCTTTGAGCTTCTGCTCGCGTCAGGCGCAAATGACCAGTGGGTGCTGCCGTTTAAGCAGAACCTCGCCAGGCTGGGTATAACCATGAATATCCGCCAGGTGGATAACGCGCAGATCACCAACCGCATGCGCAGCCGGGATTACGACATGATGCAGCGTCTGTGGCAGGCCCAGCCGTGGCCAAGCTCCGACCTGCAAATCTCCTGGGCCTCCAGCTATATCGACTCCTCTTACAATGCCCCTGGCGTTAAGAGCCCGGTGATTGATGCGCTGATTGCGAAAATCGTCGCCGCCCAGGGCGATAAAGCGAAGCTGCTGCCGCTGGGCCGCGCGCTCGACCGGGTGTTAACCTGGAACTACTACATGCTGCCGATGTGGTACATGGGAGAAGATCGCCTCGCCCGCTGGGATAAATTCTCCCAGCCTGCCGTGCGCCCTGTCTACACGCTGGGCTTTGACACCTGGTGGTACGACGTGAACAAAGCCGCAAAACTGCCCGCAGAGCGGCGTTAAGGAAATACGATGGGCGCTTACCTTATCCGCCGTTTACTGCTGATAATCCCAACGCTTTGGGCCATCATCACCATTAACTTTTTTATCGTCCAGATCGCCCCCGGCGGCCCGGTCGATCAGGCTATCGCTGCCGTTGAGTTTGGCCACGGCGCAGGGATGCCCGGGGGTGGCGGCGAAGGGATGGGGGCCAGCCATGCCAGGACCGGCGTCGGTAACATCAGCGAAAGCCACTATCGTGGCGGGCGCGGGCTGGATCCGGAGGTGATCGCCGAGATCACCCGTCGCTACGGCTTTGATAAACCGCTGCACGAGCGATATTTCACCATGCTCTGGAATTACGTCCGGTTTGATTTTGGCGACAGCCTGTTTCGCAGCGCGTCAGTGTTAACGCTGATCACGCAAAGCCTGCCGGTGTCCGTGACGCTCGGGCTATGGGGTACGCTGATAATCTATCTGGTCTCCATCCCGCTGGGCATCCGTAAAGCGGTTCACAACGGCAGCCGTTTTGACATCTGGAGCAGCACGCTCATCATCATTGGCTACGCTATTCCGGCGTTTCTGTTTGCGGTGCTGCTGATCGTATTTTTTGCCGGAGGCAGTTACTTCGATATCTTCCCGCTGCGCGGGCTGGTATCAGCGGACTTCAGCACCCTGCCCTGGTACCAAAAAATCACCGACTATCTCTGGCATATCACGCTGCCCGTTCTGGCAACGGTTATCGGAGGGTTCGCCGCCCTGACCATGCTGACCAAAAACGCGTTCCTTGATGAAATACGCAAACAGTACGTTGTCACCGCGCGGGCTAAGGGCGTGGGCGAAAAGCAGATCATGTGGAAACACGTCTTTCGCAACGCGATGCTGCTGGTGATTGCCGGATTTCCCGCCACGTTTATCAGCATGTTTTTTACCGGCTCGCTGCTGATCGAGGTGATGTTCTCCCTGAACGGCCTGGGGCTGCTGGGCTATGAGGCGACCGTCTCGCGGGATTATCCGGTGATGTTTGGTACGCTTTACATTTTCACTCTGATTGGCCTGCTGCTGAATATCATAAGCGATATCAGCTATACGCTGGTCGATCCCCGTATCGATTTCGAGGGCCGCTGATGCCGCATTTAAGCCCCGTCAACCAGGCCCGCTGGGCTCGCTTTCGCCATAACCGTCGCGGCTACTGGTCGCTGTGGATTTTTGCCGTACTGTTTGTCCTCAGCATGTGCGCCGAGCTGATTGCGAACAACAAACCGCTGCTGGTGCACTTCAACGACCGCTGGTATGTTCCGGTTCTCGCCAACTACAGCGAGAGCGACTTTGGCGGCCCGTTTGCGACGCCAGCGGAATATCAGGATCCTTGGCTTCGCGACCAAATCGACCAGCACGGCTGGGCGCTGTGGGCCCCGATTCGGTTTGGCGCCAACAGCATTAACTTTGCCACCACGGCCCCCTTCCCTTCACCGCCCTCCGCGCAAAACTGGCTGGGAACCGATGCAAACGGCGGCGACGTGCTGGCTCGTATTCTTTACGGCACGCGCATTTCTCTCCTGTTCGGGCTGATGCTGACGCTCTTTTCCAGCGTGATGGGCGTGGTGGCGGGTGCCGTTCAGGGCTACTACGGCGGGAAGATCGACCTCTGGGGACAGCGGGTGATTGAGGTGTGGTCCGGGATGCCGACCCTTTTCCTGATCATCCTGCTTTCAAGCGTCGTGCAGCCCGGCTTCTGGTGGCTGCTGGGGATCACCGTCCTGTTCGGCTGGATGGCGCTGGTGGGCGTGGTCCGCGCAGAGTTCCTGCGCACGCGTAATTTCGACTATATCCGCGCTGCACAGGCGCTGGGGGTGAGCGACAGCGGGATCATCTTCCGCCACATGCTGCCCAACGCCGTGGTCGCGACGCTGACGTTCCTGCCGTTTATTTTATGCAGTTCAATCACCACCCTGACCTCGCTCGATTTTCTCGGCTTTGGGCTACCGCTCGGCTCCCCGTCGCTCGGTGAACTCCTGCTGCAGGGCAAGAATAACCTGCAGGCGCCCTGGCTCGGCATTACCGCCTTCCTTTCCGTGGCGGTCCTGCTTTCGCTGCTGATCTTTATTGGCGAAGCCGTGCGCGATGCCTTTGACCCCGACAAGGCGGTGTAAAATGACGCAACCTCTTTTAAGCATTGAGAACCTGTCGATTGCGTTTACCAGGCAAGGTGAGAGCCGCACGGTAGTCAACGACCTGTCGCTGCAGATCCAGCGCGGCGAAACGCTGGCGCTGGTGGGCGAATCCGGCTCCGGCAAGAGCGTTTCCGCTCTCTCCGTGCTTCGTCTGCTCCCCTCCCCGCCGGTAAGCTACCCGCAAGGGGATATTCTGTTCCACGGCAGGTCGCTGCTGCACGCCGACGAACAGACCCTGCGCGGGATCCGCGGCAATAAGATTGCGATGATCTTTCAGGAGCCGATGGTTTCGCTCAATCCGCTGCACACGCTGGAAAAGCAGCTCTATGAGGTGCTGTCCCTGCACCGGGGAATGCGCAAAGAGGCGGCGCGCGGCGAGATCCTCGACTGTCTGGAACGCACGGGGATACGTCATGCCGCCAGGCGGCTGACGGATTTTCCGCACCAGCTTTCCGGCGGTGAACGCCAGCGCGTGATGATCGCGATGGCGCTCCTGACGCGCCCTGAACTGTTGATTGCCGACGAGCCTACAACGGCGCTGGACGTTACGGTGCAGGCGCAAATTCTCCAGCTCCTGCGGGAGTTACGCACCGAGCTCAACATGAGCCTGCTGTTTATCACCCACAACCTGAGTATTGTCAGAAAGCTGGCGGACAGCGTGGCGGTGATGCAAAACGGACGCTGTGTGGAGCAGAACACGGCTCAGCGCCTGCTGAGCGCGCCGCAGCACGCCTACACCCAGCGCCTGCTCGATAGCGAACCGTCCGGCGACCCCGTTCCGCTGGTGGAGAGCAGCGCACCGCTGCTGTGCGTTAACGATCTGGCCGTCTCGTTCCCGATCCGCAAGGGTATCCTGCGCCGCATCGTTGACCAGAACCCGGTGCTGAAAAACCTCCGTTTTTCCCTGCGTCCGGGAGAGTCGCTGGGGCTGGTTGGCGAATCGGGCTCGGGTAAAAGCACCACCGGGCTGGCGCTGCTGCGCCTGATCGCCTCGCAGGGCGAAATCCTCTTCGACGGCATGCCGCTGCACACCCGAAACCGTCGTCAGATGCTGCCCGTCCGTCCGCGCATGCAGGTGGTGTTTCAGGATCCTAACTCCTCTCTTAACCCGCGTCTCAGCGTACTGCAGATTATTGAAGAGGGCTTACGCGTGCACCGTCCTGAACTGACGTCGCCGCAGCGAGAAGAAGAGGTGATGCGGGTAATGGCTGAAGTGGGGCTGGAACCCGACGCGCGTCACCGCTACCCTGCCGAATTC
>CAMKZP010000063.1 GCA_946477805.1 uncultured Enterobacter sp. | reverse complement strand
GATCTACACTCGACTAGTCGTCGGCAGCGTCAGATGTGTATAAGAGACAGCCCAGCGGCTGTGGATCGGCCACCGCGCGCGGGCAAACGAGACGCTCACCGACGATCCGGGCCTGATGAACCCTGACGTGGCCGACAGCGCCCACTTCCCCGGCGGGCATATCGAAGGCTGGCCCGACGCCTTCAAAAATATGATGGCGCAGTTCTACCGTGCCGTGCAGGCGGGAGCGATGCCGGAAGCGCCGCAGTTTGCCACCTTCCACGACGGTGCGAACGTGATGTATATCATTGATGCGATAGTGAAAAGCCATCAGCAGCAGCGCTGGGTCCGCGTGGCGCAATGACGCGCTGCCCGGTTCGCCGGGCAGCAAATTTATGGTAGCCTGCACAAAACGCTAACCGCAGGATGTGTCGTCGCTATGTCAATTCAAAAAATCGCTCAGCTGGCCGGGGTCTCCGTGGCGACGGTTTCCCGCGTGCTGAATAACAGCGACACCGTGAAGGCGAAAAACCGCGAGCGCGTCCTGCAGGCCATCAAAGAGAGCAACTACCAGCCTAACCTGCTTGCGCGCCAGCTGCGCACCGCCCGCAGCTATATGATTCTGGTAATGGTCTCCAACATTGCTAACCCGTTCTGCGCCGAAGTGGTGAAGGGCATTGAAGAAGAGGCCGAGAAAAACGGCTACCGCATCCTGCTGTGCAACTCCGGCTCGGACATCGAGCGCTCCCGCTCGGGCCTAAGCCTGCTGTCGGGCAAAATCGTCGACGGCATCATCACCATGGACGCCTTTTCAAAGCTGCCGGAACTTGCCGCGCTGATCGGTTCCGCGCCGTGGGTGCAGTGCGCCGAATACGCCGATGCGGGCGCGGTCTCCTGCGTTGGGATTAACGACGTCGATGCCTCCCAGCACGCCGTCAGCCAGCTGGCCGAAGGGGGCCGCAGGCGCATCGCGATGATAAACCACGACCTCAGCTACAAATATGCCCGCCTGCGCGAGCGCGGCTACAAGAGCGTTGTCCACCTGAAGGGTCTGGACTATCAGGCGGTGGAATACGCGAGCGATCTCAGCTCGCGCGCAGGGATGGCGGCGATGCAAACGCTGCTGGAGGAAAACCCGCCGGACGCGGTGTTTGCGGTGTCCGATACCCTGGCAGCAGGGGCGCTGCGCGCCATTCAGCAGGCGGGGCTGCGGGTGCCCGAGGATATCGCGGTGGTCGGGTTTGACGGCACCGAGCTGGCGGACATGATTTCGCTCACCACTATTGAACAGCCGTCGCGGGATATCGGGCGCAAAGCGGTCGACCTGTTAATGAACAAAATCGACAGCCCGGATGCGCCCACGGAAAGGGTGATGATGGACTGGCGCTATATTTCCCGCGCCAGCACCTGATTATTTGCCGAGCGCCCCCGCCAGGGAGCGAATATCGTTCCCTGTCGGCGACTGGTGAATGCGCAGGCCAAACTCATCCACCACCGCGTAAATATGATCGAAAATATCCGCCTGGATCTCCTCATATTCTGCCCAAATTACCGTGTTGGTGAAAGCGTATATTTCAATCGGCAGGCCGTTGGCATCCGGCGCGAGCTGGCGCACCATCAGCGTCATATCTTTACGAATGCGCGGGTGGTTGCGCAGATATTCATTCAGGTAGGCGCGGAAGGTGCCGATATTGGTCATCTTGCGCAGGTTTAATACCGACTCCCCTTCACCGTTTTGCTGGTTCCACAGGTTAATTTCCTCGTGGCGGGTCGCCATATACGGCTTGAGCAGCTTCGCCTGAATCAGCTTCTGCTGCTCCTGCTCGTCGAGGAAATGAATGCTGGTGGTATCAACGTTCAGGCTGCGCTTGATGCGTCGCCCGCCGGAGGCAGACATGCCGCTCCAGTTGATAAAGGCGTCGGACACCAGCGCCCACGTCGGAATAGTGGTGATGGTATTGTCGAAGTTGCGCACCTTAACGGTGGTGAGGCCGATGTCCGTCACCGTGCCGTTCGCGCCGTATTTCGGCATCTCCAGCCAGTCGCCGAGCTTGAGCATGTCGTTGGCGGAAAGCTGGATCCCGGCGACCAGCCCCAGAATGGGGTCTTTGAACACCAGCATCAGCACGGCGGCCATAGCCCCCAGGCCGCTTATCAGAATCGCCGGGGACTGGCCGATCAGCAGGGAGATAATCAATATTCCCACGAGGATGGCGCTCACCAGCTTAACGCCCTGGAATATCCCCTTCAGCGGCAGCTGGGAAGCGGTCGCCATCTTTTGCGACAGATTAAATATCACGTCCAGCAGCGAGAAGAAGGAGAGCAGGGCATACACCATTACCCACAGCTTCGCGCAGGTGGTGAGTATTTCCGCCGCTTCGCTGCCTTTTTGCAGCCAGAGTACCGCCTGAACGTTGACGATTATCCCCTGCAGGGTAAAGGCCAGACGGTGAAAGAGTTTATTCTGGGTAATGATCTGCAGCCACAAATGGCTGCTGGCCCGCGCGCGCTTTTCAAAAGCCCGCAGCACCACTTTGTGCAGAATAAAATGAACGATAATGGCGGTAAGAAAAATAATACCAAAGATAATGACTAAAGAGGTGGTGTGATTAATTTCAATCCCTAACTCTTCAACCTGAGCAATTAATTCCTGCATAACGTCTCCTGTATTGATGCAGCCCCATAATGGCGGCTGCGGATCTATTATGCAAATTCACGAACCTATTTGCTGGTCTGGCAAACCTTCACCACGGGCAGGCACAGGCGACGGCGCATACGCAGCGTTGCCAGCGCCAGCGCTACCATCATCGCGGTTTCAACCAGCAGAAAAACGTTAATCGCCTGCGCGTAATCTTCGTGGTGGTTTTGCAGCGCGTGCAGCAAAATCGCGCCGAAAATCGCCGGGCCCAGCCCCAGCGCGGCCTGCTGCAGGGTGCTGAGAATGGCGCTCGCGGCGCCCGCGTCGTCAGGCTTAATATCGCGCATCCCGATGCGGTAGAAGCTGTTCACAATCAGCGCCTGCCCGTAGCCGACCAGCCCGGTGGCCGGTGCCAGCGTGAGGGCGGTATTGTGCATTCCCCACAACCGGAACGTGGCCACCAGCGCCAGCAGGCCAGTAATCTGGATTGCCAGCCCGGTAAGCAGAATGGCGCTGGTGCTGTAGCGGGCAATCAGGCGCGGGGCAAACCACGCGGAAACAAAGTAGGTCACCCCAAGAGCAATAAAGCTGTTTCCGGACTGCCACGGCGCCATGCCGAGGCCGGTCTGCATAGTCAGCGCCATACAGAACATAAACCCGGACCAGACGCTGAAAAAGAGCATCGCGATCAGCACGCCGAAACGGATGCTGTTGAGCTGCATCAGACGCGGCGGGATCAGCGGGTGAGCGTCCGCTCGCTCTTTTTTACGCGCGTTGCGCACCATCAGCCAGGCCAGCGGAACAGTGGCAGCCAGCGCTGCCTTCAGCGGCCACGACCAGTGCCACTGCGGGCCAAGCGCCATCGGGAACAGCAGGCAGCAGAGGATCATCGCCAGCAGGGCCGTTCCCTGCCAGTCGATGCGCGACGGGGTATCGCGGCGGGTTTCCGGCACGTAGCGGCGGCTCAGCGCCAGCACCATCAGGCAGATGGGCACGTTAATAAAGAAGGCGTTGCGCCAGCCGAGCCCGGCGATATCCGCCGACACCAGCCAGCCGCCGCCCATCTGGCCGACGATAAACGCAATCCCACCGATGCCGCCGAACAGGCTAATCGCCTTTGCGTGCGCCGGTCCCTTTAGCGTCACGTGCAGGGTGGCAAGGATCTGCGGCATGATGAGCGCCGCCCCCGCGCCCTGAACAATGCGCGCGGCCAGCAGCTGTTCAATATTTCCCGCCATGCCGCACAGCAGCGAGGCCAGGCCAAAGCTCGCCACGCCCCACATAAAAAGGCGGCGGCGGCCGAGGTTATCCCCCAGCTTGCTGCCGAGCGCCAGGCACACGGCAAAAGCCACCCCGTACAGCGCAACAATCAGCTCCAGTTCGGTTGCGGTAGCGTGCAGCGAGTGGGTGATGGAGTCCAGCGCGACGTTGGTGATTGAGGTATCAATCAGCGGCAGCATCTGGCCGGTTAAGAGCAATATCAGGCCTGCGCGGCCCGGTGAAACAACTGACGTATTCATGGTAACTCCGTTGCGTCAAACAGCAGATGGACGTAGCATCGTCTATCTCATAAACGGGTACCAGTTCTTGCTTATACTGGTACTGGCACTACCATGCAGGGGGATTTATGGCGCTGATGTCTGAACCCGTCACCTCACTTCAGGATGACACCCGAAAACAGCTTGGTGCATTTTTGCGCGCGCGCCGGGAAAGCCTCGATCCCCAGCGACTCGGCCTGCCGCGCAGCGGTCGGCGGCGCACGCCGGGCCTGCGCCGCGAGGAGGTGGCAATGCTCGCCGACGTGGGCGTGACCTGGTACACCTGGCTGGAGCAGGGCAGGGACGTGAATCCGTCGAGCGCGGTGATGGCGGCCGTGGCCAAAGCGCTGCAGTGTACCCCGACCGAAGCCCGCCACCTGTTCGTGCTGGCCGGCCTGCCGCCGGGCGAAGCGCCGCAGGCGGTCTGCTGTGAGGGCATCAGCGAAGGCACCCGCCGCCTGCTGGATACCCTGATGCCTAAGCCCGCCAGCATCCAGAAGCCGAATTTCGACATCGTGGCGTGGAACGACAGCTTTGGTTACCTGATGGGGGTAGATTTCGACGCCATCCCGCCGGAAGACCGCAACTGCATTTATCTCTTTCTCACCCATCCGGCGTGGCGCGCGCGGCTCGGCAAGCGCGACGACGTGCTGCCGATCTTCGTCTCCTATTTCCGCGCGGCGATGGCCGAGCACCGGGGCGACCCGCTGTGGGAAGCGAAGCTGGCGCGCTTCTTTGCGGTGTCCGACGAGTTCAAAACCCTGTGGCACCAGCGCAACGACGTGCGCGGCGTGGAGAACCAGCTCAAGCTATTTACCCATCCCGCGCTGGGTGATTTTACGCTGCAGCAGATGTACTGGTACTCCGCACCGCGAAACGGCTCGCGGCTGCTGGTCTATTTACCGGTGGATGAGGCGGGGGAGCGGGCGATGGAGTGGCTCGCGGCGCAGGGGAAATAAGTTTTTTGCGAGACGGGTTCAGGGAATCAGAGCCTGTTCTGCTAAGTCCATAAAAGAGGCGTAAGCTGGCGTTAAAATTAATCCAACCGACTGAATCGGCATCATTTCGATGAGGTGGTAAGTCGTCTATACTCATGCGATGAGAAACCACCCATGTCGCCATTGATGATTGATTCCGCAGATTTTAGCCAAAAACTCGGCCTTATCTCCCGAAACGTGGAACATACCGAAGCGTTTCTGGCCCGGGGCACAGGGGATTTTCATCTTCCAGGGTTTCTGTTGCCTGTCGGATACCGGCTCTTAAAATCGCGCTATGGCGATGAATATCGTCTCGTGACCAGCGACGACGGCAAACCTTATACGGCCTATGCCGTTAAGCTCAGGTTTCACAGAGAAATCACCTATCCCCACGGTGCCGCCACTCAGGTGATGGTCTGGCGTACGCCGCGAGCGGTTCACCAGCGTGTGATAAGCGGGCTACCGCAATTATTTTTTCAGTGGGTGCTAAGCGAATACGACATCGTTGTTTCGGACAGCGAGCAAACGGGAGACGGGCAGCGGTTTTGGCTGCGCATGATCGACTGGGCCTTCACGATGAACTATCGCATAAGCGTGGCAGACGGTACGGCGGGAGAAGAGTGGACGTTAACGCCGGTTCATTCCTACGCCGAACTGGAAGAGCGCTGGATAGCCTTTGCGTGGGGCAACGATCGCGATGTCCATACGCATCGCAGGCTGGTCATCAGTAAAACGTAACGGGCCACACGCGGCGGCCCATTTTCATTAGCACTCCGTCACAACCGTGCTCAGCGGCAGGCGGGACTTCGGCAGCGTGGCGTTGAAGTCTTCCACGCTGTGGTGCCCAACCGGTACGACGACCAGGCTGGTGTAGCCTTTTTCTTTCAGGCCAAACTCTTCGTCGAGGATCGCGGCGTCGAAGCCTTCGATGGGCACGGCGTCCAGGCCCATTGCGCCTACGCCCAGCAGGAAGTTACCGACGTTCAGGTAAACCTGCTTCGCCATCCACTGATCGTCATCCTTGAGATCCACGCGGTGCATATCCGCGAAGTAGACGCGGCCCTTGTGGTTGGCGGCTTTTGCGTCCGGAGTGTTGAAGCGGCCATCGGCCTCTTCCTGGTCCACGACGCGCTCCAGCCAGGCATCGTCCATCGCGGTTTTCGCACAGAACACCACGACGTGAGAGGCGTCCAGCATTTTGCGTTCGTTGAACACGTAGGTGCCCGCGGCAGATTTTGCCACGCGCGCTTTCCCTTCCTCGGTGCTGGCCACGATAAAGTGCCACGGCTGGGAGTTGGTGCTGGACGGGCTGTACTGCAGCAGGGTTTTGATTTTTTCCGCTTCTTCAGCGGTCAGTTTTTTGCTTGCGTCGAACGCCTTGGTAGAGTGGCGTTTCAGGGCGACAGAAATGATATCCATAACAACTCCTGGTGATGAATTCGCCCATACGCGGGCGCGAAAGGAGAGCAGATTACCCCGCGAAGCGGGAAAAGATAAGGGCGATTAGAGCGCTTAAGCTGTTCGTCTCAGACGAACAATCAGGTAGGGCGTATCCTTTTCTGCTCTTTTTTTGGCAGCTTATCAACGACCAAATTCCACGAGTCATTGATGAAATCGGCAACCACCTCTGGCGTGATGTCATCGGTGCCGTAGAGTGAAATCCAGTGTTTCTTATTCAGGTGGTAGCCGGGCTCAACGCCACGGTAAATCTGCTGATTTAACAGCGATTTCTCCGGATCGGACTTCAGGCTGACGTGAGGCCGGCCGCGTACGACCGCCATCAGCATAAAAATTTTACCGCCTACCTTAAATACGTCGTACTCCGGGCCAAACGGCCAGCAGTGTTCGGTAAACGGCATCTCCAGCGCCACGCGTTTTGCATGCTCCTGCAAATCCTTACCGTTCATCGTCGTCCTCCTGAGCGAGGCCGCGCCACATGGCCTCAAAACCGAGCGCTTTAAAATCGACGGCGCGGGACGGATCGCGGGCGGCAAATTCCATGGTGGTTTCGGCCAGCGACAGGAAAATCGCATCGCCGAAGGTTTTAAATTCTTCGGACATAAACACCTGGCGCACCGAGCGGCGGCACAGCTCGTGCAGCTCCGGGAACATATCCTTTACCGCCTGCTCGGTCTCGGCGTTGATCTTCTCGCTGACGCCCAGCTGGCGAATGGCGGCGTGCGCGACGGGGTTTTTGATCCCCCAGTCGACATAGCTGTTCCAGATATTGCGGGTGTGTTCTTTAGGCAGGGTGATGGTGCGATCGAGGTTCGCCAGCATCGTCTGGCAAAGATCCTGCTTCAGGTGCAGGTAGAGGGCATTCAGCAGATCGTCTTTGGTCGCAAAGTAGCGAAACAGGGTGCCTTCGGCGACGCCCGCGTTGCGGGCAATGAGCGCCGTTGAAGCGGCAATCCCCGACTGCGCAAACGCAGCGGTGGCTGCTTCCAGTAACGCCTGTTTTTTATCTTCACTCTTCGGACGTGCCACTAAATTTTTCCCCCTGTCAATTATAAAAACCCTGATTGAAACACGTGCTTTGCCGCGCTGCAACGCGGAATGTCAAAGATCGAAAACGTCTTGACGATATATTCATCATACACAATAATGAGTGCTTACTCACTCATATTCTAGTTTAACCCGCGTAAACCACCGGACGGGGCGCGTATTCGGGTCAGGAAATGAAAAAGCCTCTTTTCATCTGCGTGGTGTTTGTCATGATTGTTGCTTCAGCTGCGAGTCTTCCCTTTATCCTGAACGCCGGATTTGGCCAGCCCCCACAGGGCGAGCAGCTCTCCGGGATGGAAGCGTCCCCGCAGTATCGCGACGGGAAGTTCCACAACGCGCTCCCAACGCCGGGCTTCACCGGCGAGCAAAATATGCTGGTGGCGTGGTGGCAGTTTCTGACCCGTAAAACTGAAAACGCCCGCCCGGCACAGCCGCTGCCGCTGGTGAAAACCGATCTCGCCAGCCTGCCGCTGGAGCAGGACACGCTGGTCTGGCTCGGTCACTCCTCCTGGTTTATGCAGCTGGCGGGTAAACGCATCCTGATCGACCCGGTGCTCGGCAATTACGCCGCGCCGTTTTCGTTCCTCAACAAAGCCTTTGCCGGTGAATACCCGTGGGGCGCGCAGAGCATGCCAGCGATCGACCTGCTGATTATCTCGCACGATCACTACGACCATCTGGATTACGCCACCATCAGGGCGCTGTTGCCGAAGGTGAAGCGCGTGGTCACACCGCTGGGCGTCGGCTCGCACCTGCGCTACTGGGGGATGAACCCGGAGATTATCGACGAGCGGGACTGGAACCAGTCGGTGCGCATCAGCGATGCGCTGACGGTGCACGTCCTGCCGGCGCGCCACTTTTCCGGGCGCGGCATCAAGCGTGACCAGACGCTGTGGGGCAGCTTTATGTTCGTCACGCCCGAGCGGAAGGTCTACTACAGCGGTGATTCCGGCTACGGCCCGCACTTCAGGGCCATCGGCGAGCAGTTTGGCGAGGTGGATTTAGCGATCATGGAAAACGGTCAATACGACCAGGACTGGAAGTACATCCACATGCTGCCGGACGAAACGGCGCAGGCCTCGGCGGATCTCAACGCCAGAGCCGTGGTGCCGGGGCATAACGGACGCTTCGTGCTGGCCAAACACACGTGGAACGATCCGCTGATCCAGCTGGCGAGGGCCAGCAGGGACAAAAATTATCGGCTGCTGACGCCGGAGCTGGGTGAACCGGTCCGCGTGAGCGACAGCACGCAACACTTTCGCGAGTGGTGGAAATAATGTTTAACCAGGAAGCAGAGGGGGAGAGCAGCATGACTATTTCCGCTCAGGTCATTGATACCATCGTCGAGTGGATCGACGACAACCTACATCAGCCGCTGCGCATCGAAGAGATCGCCCGTCACGCGGGGTATTCGAAGTGGCATCTGCAGCGGCTGTTTATGCAGTACAAGGGGGAAAGCCTCGGGCGCTACATTCGCGAACGCAAGCTGCTGCTGGCGGCGCGCGACCTGCGTGAATCCGACGAGCGCGTGTACGATATCTGCCTGCGCTACGGGTTTGACTCGCAGCAGACGTTTACCCGCATCTTTACCCGCACCTTCAACCAGCCGCCCGGGGCGTACCGTAAAGAGAATCATAGCCGGGCGCACTGAAAGCATCCTTACCTTAGCCGGGCAGAGCGAGGTCGCCGCCCGGTTTTTTTACGTCTCTGTTTGATATTGCAAACCATTCCCATTTGCATTAGCGTGACTGGCTACGTTGTTTGAGGAGCTGGCGGTAATGAAGAGGGTCTGGAGCGGGTTGCTGTTAGGGATGGGGGCGCTGCCGGCGATGGCGGCGGCCTGTGAACACTCTTCCCTGCAGGGAGATGTTCAGGGGAAGTTTGATGCCAGCGGTGAGGTCTGTTTTTCACTTCCGCCGCTGGACGAGAATTACGTTTCCGCCACGCTGAACGGCGTAACGGATGCGCGCCTGCTGGACGGGCAGAACCGCGGCATCCGCACGCTGGTTGAAAATGGCCCCGCTGACGGGGAACACGCGCTGCTTTTTGCGCTTCCGGTCAGGCAAAGCACCTCGCTGGTGCTGCACGGCGAGGCGGGTAAACCCTGGCGCTTTCAGTGGCGGATGAAAGAGACCTCCGCCTTACCGCGCGAACAGGCGCTGGCGCCTGAAAGCCCGACGCTTCAGACGCTGGCAAAAGAGATTGCAGCCGGGAGGAGCACCGACGCGTTCTGGCAGGCGCAGACCCGGCAGGGAACGCCGCTGGTGGAGCCGGTGGACGCAAACCACAGGCGCGTCACCTTCCTGTGGCGCGGCGCGCGGGATAACGTTTTTATTCTCGGCTCGCCGGCGGGGGATCACGATCCGCTGTTTCGCCTCGGCAAAAGCGACGTCTGGTTCCGCAGCTACGTAGTGCCCGCCGACACGGTGATGCAGTACAAACTCGCTCCCGATGTGCCGATCGTTGAGGGTTCCTCTCGCGACCAGCGCCGCGCGATCCTGGTGAGCGCCCAGGCCGATCCGCTCAACCCGAACACCTTTGGTGAGCAAAAGACCGATCGCTGGAACCGCTATTCGCTGCTCGACCTTAGCCCGGCGCGCTATTGCTCCGTTCAGGCCACGTCGCAGCCGCTGGTTCACGGCACGCTAAGCCGCCAGATGCTTTCCAGTCACTTCCTCGGCAACGCTCGCGAAGTGACTCTCTACAAGCCGCGCGGCGCACAGCCCGCGCGCTGGACGTTAATCCTGTTCGACGGGCAGATTTATCAGGACGAGTACCATTTTGCCAACGTGCTGGACGGCCTGATTGCCCGCCATCACCTGCCGCCGGTTAACGTGGTATTTATCGACAGCCTCGATCACGCCCGACGCGGCAAAGAGCTGCCGCCAAACCCGCACTTCGCCGACTTCATGGCCCATGAGCTGCTCCCCTGGCTGCGCGGGCAGGGTATCGCGCTGCAGCGGCAGAAAACGGTGCTGGCGGGATCGAGCTACGGGGGAATTGCTTCATCGTGGGTGGCGCTGCGCTATCCGCGCCTGTTTGGCAACGTGCTGAGCCTTTCGGGTTCGTACTGGTGGGCGCCGAAGGGGGAAGCCCCCGGCTGGCTGACGCGCCAGTATCAGCAGTCGCCCCAGTATCCGGTGCGCTTCTGGCTGCAGGCCGGTAAGTTTGAAACCACCGGGCCGGGCGGGGGGATCTATCGCACCACGCGGGATTTCGAGCAGGTATTGCGGGAGAAGGGCTATCGCGTCAGCTTCCATCCGTCATCCAGCGGCCACGACTACGCGGCCTGGTGCGAAGCGCTGATCCACGGCATGCGCGATTTCACCGGCCTACGACGCCAGTGAAAACCAGCGGCGCCAGACGAAACGCAGGACGAAGAATTCGATGGCGCCGAGGGCTAAAAACCACAGGCAGAACAGTATGGTGTAGAGCTGGTTGAGGTCGACCATGTGGAAGGTCGTCATCAGCTTCTGCGCCAGCACCAGGCCCAGCGACGGCGCGGGTAGCAGCAGGCAGGAGATCAGGGCCAGCAATAAAATGCCCCCGGCCGAAAGCAGCGATTCTAACGGGTGTTTCATCGTAATGTTAATCGTCAGTTAAAAATGTCATTGTCCGGCATCCTGTAACGTAAAGCAATATCAACCCGGCAGGCGTTAATGAATATCACGCGGCCATTATTCTGCATTTAATAACTAAAAAAAGAATAATATTGCCGGGGCGATTAAATTAATATCGCGTAATGTAAATAAACGTCTGCATCACGAAAATAAACTTACAAAGGTATAGGTGCTGTATCCAATTAACGTAGCAATAACAATGG
>CAMKZP010000062.1 GCA_946477805.1 uncultured Enterobacter sp. | reverse complement strand
CTACACTCGACTAGTCGTCGGCAGCGTCAGATGTGTATAAGAGACAGGTTAACATGCTGGGTGGGTTCTATTCCCAGCAGCAGTTCCTGCGTAACCTGGATATCAAAGCGAACCTGGCCACGCCGGATCAGGCTTCCGTAATGGATGAGGCCTACAAAGAGTTTGTGATGCAGCTCGCCTCCTGGGACACGCGTCGCGATTTCTGGTCCCAGACGGACTATTACAAGCAGCGCATGGTGCGTAACAGCAAAGTAGACGCCGCGCTGCTGGACGACATGATCAACAACATCCAGTTTATGCCGGGCGATGTGCTGCGCAACGTAAACGACAGCGTGAAGCTGATTGCTGAAACCGCGCCGGACGCCAATAACCTGCTGCGTCAGTACGTCGCGTTTGCCAGCCAGCGTGCGGCGAGCCATCTTAATGATGAGCTGAAAGGTGCCTGGGCCGCGCGTACCATCCAGATGAAGGCGCAGGTCAAGCGTCAGGAAGAGGTGGCAAAAGCCATTTTTGCGCGTCGTGTACACAACATTGAGCAGGCCCTGAAAATTGCGGAGCAGCACAACATCTCCCGCAGCGAAACGGATGTCCCGGCTGATGAACTCCCTGATTCCGAAATGTTCCTCCTTGGTCGTCCTATGCTTCAGGCGCGTCTGGAAAATCTCCAGGCCGTGGGCCCTGATTTTGACCTCGATTACGACCAAAACCGCGCCATGCTTAACACGCTGAACGTCGGTCCAACGATGGACCCGCGTTTTCAGACCTATCGTTATTTGAGAACGCCTGAAGAACCTGTAAAACGCGATAGTCCGCGACGCGCATTCCTGATGATCATGTGGGGGATTGTGGGCGCACTGGCAGGCGCTGGCGTAGCGTTAACGCGTCGTCGCACAAATTAAGAACGCCGTCTACGATGAAGGCTGCGGCCTTCATCGCCTAATCGAAGAGAATCGATGTGAAAGTACTTACCGTATTTGGCACCAGGCCGGAGGCCATCAAGATGGCGCCTCTGGTCCATGCGCTGTCCAGAGATCCTGATATTGACGCGAAAGTATGCGTGACAGCCCAGCATCGGGAGATGCTCGATCAGGTCTTAACCCTCTTTTCTATCGTCCCGGACTACGATCTCAATATTATGAAGCCGGGCCAGGGGTTAACGGAGATCACCTGCCGTATTCTGCAAGAGTTAAAGCCTATTCTGGAGTCGTTCAAACCTGATGTGGTGCTGGTGCACGGCGATACCACCACTACGGTGGCAACCAGTTTGGCCGCGTTTTATCAGCGCATTCCCGTTGGCCATGTGGAAGCGGGCCTGCGTACCGGCAATCTCTACTCACCCTGGCCGGAAGAGGCCAACCGCACGCTGACCGGGCATCTGGCGATGTACCACTTCGCACCGACGGAGAACTCGCGCCAGAACCTGCTGCGAGAGAACATCGCCGACAGTAAAATATTTGTCACCGGAAATACGGTGATTGATGCCCTGATTTGGGTCCGCGACCGCGTACTGTCTAACGAGGCGCTTCAGGCTGAACTCGCCGCGCGCTATCCCTTCCTGAACAACGGCAAAAAGACGATTCTGGTGACGGGCCACCGTCGCGAAAGCTTTGGCCGCGGTTTTGAACAGATTTGCCACGCGCTGGCTGACATTGCCGCGCAGAACGAAGATGTGCAGATCGTCTATCCGGTGCATCTCAACCCGAACGTTAGCGAACCCGTTAACCGTATTCTCGGCCATGTCGATAACGTCCTGCTGATCGAACCGCAGGACTATATGCCGTTTGTCTGGCTGATGAACCACGCCTGGCTGATCCTGACGGACTCCGGCGGCATTCAGGAGGAGGCGCCTTCTCTCGGCAAGCCGGTGCTGGTCATGCGTGAAACTACCGAGCGTCCCGAAGCGGTAAAAGCCGGCACGGTACGTCTGGTGGGCACGGATAAACAGCGTATCGTCGATGAGGTTACGCGCCTGCTGCACGATGAAGAAGAGTATCAGGCCATGAGCCGGGCCCATAACCCGTATGGTGATGGGCAAGCCTGTGGGCGTATTTTGCATGCACTTAAACACAATCGGGTAACGCTATGAGTTTTACTACCATCTCTGTGGTCGGTCTTGGCTACATTGGGCTGCCTACTGCGGCGGCCTTTGCCTCTCGTCAAAAGCAGGTTGTTGGCGTTGATATCAACGCGCGCGCGGTGGAAACCATCAACCGTGGCGAAATTCATATCGTGGAGCCTGACCTTGACCTCGTGGTGAAAAAGGCGGTTGAGGGCGGCTTCCTGCGCGCCAGCACCACGCCCGTCGAAGCCGACGCGTATCTGATTGCGGTTCCGACGCCGTTTAAGGGCGATCATGAGCCAGACATGGTTTACGTCGAGGCGGCGGCAAAATCCATCGCGCCCGTGCTGAAGAAAGGAGCGCTGGTGATCCTCGAGTCCACGTCGCCAGTGGGCGCGACCGAACAGATGGCGCAGTGGCTGGCCGAGGCCCGCCCTGATTTACGCTTCCCGCAGCAGGCGGGGGAGCAGGCCGATATCAATATCGCCTACTGCCCTGAGCGCGTGCTGCCGGGCCAGGTGATGGTCGAACTGATTAAAAACGACCGCGTGATTGGCGGCATGACGCCCGTCTGCTCCGCGCGCGCCAGCGAGCTGTACAAGATTTTCCTTGAAGGTGAATGCGTGGTGACCAACTCCCGCACCGCCGAAATGTGCAAGCTGACGGAAAACAGCTTCCGCGACGTTAACATCGCCTTTGCAAACGAGCTGTCGCTGATTTGCGCCGACCAGGGGATCAACGTCTGGGAGCTCATTAGCCTTGCCAACCGTCATCCGCGCGTGAATATCCTCCAGCCGGGACCGGGCGTGGGCGGCCACTGCATCGCGGTGGATCCGTGGTTTATCGTGGCGCAAAACCCGGAGCAGGCACGCCTGATCCGCACTGCGCGCGAAGTGAATGACAGCAAGCCGCACTGGGTGCTTAATCAGGTGAAAGCGGCGGTCGCTGACTGTCTGGCAGCCAGCGGCAAACGCGCCGGCGAGCTGAAAATTGCCTGCTTTGGCCTGGCCTTTAAGCCAAATATTGACGATCTGCGCGAAAGCCCGGCGATGGAAATTGCCGCAACGATCGCAGGCTGGCACAGCGGTGAAACCCTGGTCGTTGAGCCGAACATCCACGAGCTGCCTGCGAAGCTGGCGGGCCGCAGCACGCTGACCGCCCTGGACGATGCGCTGGCGACCGCGGACGTGCTGGTACTGCTGGTGGATCACAAAGAGTTCAAAGCGATCTCTGGTGATGCCGTTCAGCAGCAGTATGTTGTTGATACCAAAGGCGTGTGGCGTTGAGCCAACTGCGCGGCGTGCTGGAATCCCTTGAGTGGGAAAGCGCTTTTTTTGCCCGACCAACGGCGATTGTTCGTCTGGGTGAGGACGCGCCTGTTTTGCAGGCAGCGGATTTCGCCGCGTGGCAGCGCGTGCAGGCAAAGGTCCCGGCGGGCCGCGCCGACCTGCTGGATGCGCTCCAGCAGCAGGGCTTTCGGCTTGTAGAAGGCGAAGTTGATCTCTCCATAACGGTTTCCCGCCACGCGTCGACAGGCGCAGAGGCGGCAACGGCGCAGGACATCCCCGCGCTGCGCCGGATGGCGGCACAGGCGTTTGCGCAGAGCCGCTTTCGTGCTCCCTGGTACGCTCCTGACGACAGCGGCCGTTTCTATGCTCAGTGGGTAGAGAATGCGGTAAAAGGTACGTTTGACCACGCGTGTCTGCTTTTTCGCGACGGAGAGGGCCATATTCAGGGGTTCGTTTCGCTGCGAAAGGTGAATGAACAGGACGCGCGTATCGGGCTGCTCGCTGGCCGCGGCATGGGTGAAAAGCTCATGCAGGCCGCGCTGCGCTGGACAGCGCAACAGCAGCTGTCGACGCTGCGGGTGGCGACCCAGATGGGCAACACCGCCGCGCTTAAACGTTATATTGCGAGTGGGGCCAACGTTGACGCCACCGCTTACTGGTTATACAGGTGACATGATGATTCCATTTAACGCACCACCCGTTGTCGGAACGGAACTCGACTACATGCAGTCTGCCATGGGCAGCGGCAAGCTCTGCGGTGACGGCGGTTTCACCCGTCGCTGCCAGCAGTGGATGGAGCAACGCTTCCACAGCGCTAAAGTACTGCTGACGCCGTCCTGTACGGCCTCTCTGGAGATGGCGGCGCTGCTGCTGGACATCCAGCCCGGCGATGAAGTGATCATGCCAAGCTACACCTTCGTCTCCACGGCGAACGCGTTTGTGCTGCGCGGCGCGAAAATCGTCTTTGTGGATATCCGCCCGGATACCATGAACATCGATGAAACGCTGATTGAGGCGGCGATCACCGACAAAACGCGGGCGATTGTCCCGGTGCACTACGCGGGCGTGGCCTGCGAGATGGACACCATCATGGCGATTGCCAAAAAGCATAACCTGTTTGTGGTGGAAGATGCCGCTCAGGGCGTAATGTCCACCTACAAAGGGCGCGCGCTCGGCACCATCGGCCATATCGGCTGCTTTAGCTTCCACGAAACCAAAAACTACACCGCGGGCGGCGAGGGCGGCGCGACGCTGATTAACGACCGTGCGCTGGTTGAACGTGCTGAGGTGATCCGTGAAAAGGGCACCAACCGCAGCCAGTTCTTCCGCGGGCAGGTCGATAAATACACCTGGCGCGACATTGGCTCCAGCTACCTGATGGCGGATTTGCAGGCCGCGTACCTGTGGGCGCAGCTGGAAGCGGCAGAGCGAATCAATCTGCAGCGCCTGTCCCTGTGGCAAACCTATTACGACGCGCTGGAGCCGCTGGCGAAAGCAGGGCGCATTGAGCTGCCGACCGTTCCGGCGGAGTGTGTCCACAATGCCCATATGTTCTACATCAAGCTGCGCGACAACGACGATCGCAGCAGCCTGATCGCCTGGCTGAAAGAGGCCGAGATTTTGGCGGTATTCCACTATATCCCGCTGCACTCCAGCCCGGCTGGCGAAGCATTCGGCACCTTTGCCGGTGAAGACCGCTACACCACTAAAGAGAGCGAGCGCCTGCTTCGCCTGCCTCTGTTCTACAACCTCACGCCCGTTAACCAGCGTACGGTGATCGCTACTCTGCTGAGTTATTTCGGCTGATATGTCTCTGGCAAAAGCATCGGTGTGGACCGCCGCGTCCACGCTCGTCAAAATTGGTACCGGGCTGCTGGTCGTTAAGCTGCTGGCTGTCTCATTTGGTCCTTCTGGCGTCGGGCTGGCGGGAAATTTCCGCCAGCTGGTCACGGTGCTCGGCGTGCTGGCGGGGGCCGGAATATTCAACGGCGTAACCAAATACGTCGCCCAGCATCAGGACGATGCCGAAAAGCTGCGCTCGGTGGTGGGAACGTCATCGGCGATGGTGCTGGGGTTTTCAACGCTGCTGGCCGTTGTGTTCTTGCTGGCGGCGGCACCCATTAGCCAGGGCCTGTTCGGCCATACGCAGTATCAGGGGCTGGTTCGCCTCGTGGCGCTGGTGCAGATGGGGATTGCCTGGGCAAACCTGCTGCTGGCGCTGATGAAAGGCTTCCGCGACGCTGCAGGAAACGCGCTGGCGCTGATCCTGGGCAGCGTCATCGGCGTGATTGCCTACTACGCTTGCTATCGCCTGGGCGGCTATGAAGGCGCGCTGCTGGGGCTGGCGCTGGTGCCTGCGCTGGTCGTCGTTCCGGCGGCGTTTATGCTGATGCGCCGCGGCGTTATCCCATTACGCTACCTGAAACCCCAGTGGGACAAGGCGCTGGCGGGCCAGCTCGCGAAATTTACGCTGATGGCGCTCATTACCTCCGTCACCATCCCGGTGGCCTACGTGATGATGCGAAACCTGCTCGCCGCGCACTACAGCTGGGATGAGGTGGGGATTTGGCAGGGCGTGAGCAGTATTTCAGACGCCTACCTACAGTTTATAACGGCTTCCTTTAGCGTCTGGTTGCTGCCAACCTTATCGCGCCTGACGTCCAGAGAGGATATTACCCGCGAGATTTTCCGCTCCCTGCGTTTTGTGTTGCCGGCCGTTGCGGCTGCCAGCTTTACCGTCTGGCTATTGCGCGATGTCGCCATCTGGCTGCTCTTCTCGGCGAAGTTTGCCGCCATGCGCGATCTGTTCGCCTGGCAGCTGGTGGGCGATGTACTGAAAGTTGGCGCTTACGTTTTCGGCTATCTGGTGATTGCGAAAGCCTCGCTGCGGCTCTATATCCTCGCGGAGATAAGCCAGTTTGCGCTGCTGACGGTGTTCTCCCACTGGCTGATCCCAACGCACGGCGCGCTGGGGGCGGCTCAGGCCTATATGGCCACTTATATCGTTTATTTCGCTGCCTGCTGCGGCGTATTTTTACTTTGGCGTAAACGCGCATGACTGCACTGATACACATACTCGGGTCGGATATCCCCCACCACAACCAGACCGTTTTGCGGTTCTTCAACGATGAGCTGGCATCCGGTTCGCCGGATGCGCGCGCGTTTATGGTTGCAGGCCAGGACAATGGCCTGAGCGCGGCGTGCCCGGCGCTCAATATCACGTTCTGGCCGGACAAAGCGGCGCTGGCGAAGGCGGTTGTCGCGAAGGCCAGGGCGGATCGCGAGCAGCGCTTCTTTTTCCACGGGCAGTTTAATACCGGCCTGTGGCTGGCGCTCCTGAGTGGCGGGATCAAACCCTCCCAGTGCAGCTGGCACATCTGGGGTGCCGATCTCTACGAAGTGTCGCGCGGCTGGAAGTTCCGTCTCTTTTACCCGCTGCGCCGCATGGCGCAGGGGCGCGTAGGCTGCGTGTTCGCCACCCGTGGCGATCTTAACTACTTTGCGAAGCAGCACCCCGGCGTGCGCGGTGAGCTGCTCTATTTCCCGACCCGCATGAACCCGGCGCTGAACGCGATGGCGAACGACGCGCGGCGAGAGGGCAAACTGACGGTGCTGGTAGGGAACTCCGGAGATCGCAGTAACGAGCATGCTGCAGCGCTCCGGGCGGTGCATCAGCAGTTTGGCGATACGGTGAACGTGGTTGTGCCGATGGGCTATCCGGCGAACAACAGCGCCTACATCGATGAGGTCCGCGAGCAGGCGCGGGCGTTATTCAGCCCTGAGAATATACACATTCTGCAGGATCAGCTGGAATTTGATGACTACCTGGCGCTGCTGAGAAAGTGCGATCTGGGCTATTTCATCTTTGCCCGCCAGCAGGGGATTGGTACGCTGTGTCTGCTCATCCAGGCGGGGGTGCCGTGCGTGCTTAACCGCGAAAACCCGTTCTGGCAGGATATGGCCGAGCAGCACGTTCCGGTCCTGTTCACAGAGGATGCGCTGAATGAAGAGGTGGTGCGCGAGGCGCAGCGTCAGCTGGCGCTGGTGGATAAAAACGCCATCGCGTTCTTTAGCCCGAACTACCTCACGCCGTGGCATCGCGCGCTGCGAATTGCAGCAGGAGACAACGCATGAGCCAGTTGCAATTTAGCGGCCTGCTGGTGGTTTGGCTACTGAGCGCGCTGTTCATCGCCACGCTCACCTGGTTTGAGTTTCGCCGCGTCCGCTTTAACTTCAACGTATTCTTCTCGCTGCTGTTTTTGCTGACCTTTTACTTCGGCTTTCCGCTGACCAGTATTCTGGTTTTCCGTTTTGACGTAGCCGTCGCCCCGCCGGAGATCCTGCTCCAGGCGCTGCTTTCCGCGACCTGCTTCTACGCCGTCTACTACGTCACCTATAAAACGCGGCTGCGCCCGGCGAAGGCGGTAGCGGCACCGCGGCGCGCGCTTTTCACCATGAATCGGGTAGAGACGCACCTGACGTGGATCATGCTGATGACCATCGCGCTGGTGAGCGTCGGCATCTTCTTCATGCACAACGGCTTCCTGCTGTTTAAGCTGCACTCCTACAGCCAGATTTTCTCTGCCGAAGTGTCGGGCGTGGCGCTCAAGCGTTTCTTCTACTTCTTCATTCCGGCTATGCTGGTGGTCTTTTTCCTGCGCCAGGACAGCAAAGCCTGGCTGTTTTTCCTGGTCAGCACCGTCGCCTTTGGCCTCCTCACCTACATGATTGTGGGCGGAACGCGCGCCAACATCATCATTGCCTTCGCCATTTTCCTGTTTATCGGCATTATTCGCGGGTGGATCTCCCTGTGGATGCTGGCCGCCGCAGGGGTGTTTGGCATTGTGGGGATGTTCTGGCTGGCGCTGAAGCGCTACGGGCTGAACGTGGCCGGCGATGAGGCGTTCTATACCTTCCTGTACCTCACGCGCGACACCTTCTCCCCGTGGGAAAACCTGGCGCTGCTGCTGCAAAACTACGACAAGATCGACTTCCAGGGCCTGGCGCCGATTGCGCGTGATTTCTACGTGTTTATCCCTACCTGGCTGTGGCCAGACCGTCCGGGAGTGGTGCTGAATACGGCAAACTACTTTACCTGGGAAGTGCTGAACAACCATTCGGGTCTGGCTATTTCACCCACGCTGATTGGCTCGCTGGTGGTGATGGGCGGCAGCTGGTTTATTTTACCCGGCGCGGTTGCCGTGGGGCTGATTATTAAATGGTTCGACTGGCTCTACACGCTCGGCAACCAGGAGACAAACCGCTATAAGTCAGCGATTTTGCACAGTTTCTGTTTTGGTGCCATTTTCAATATGATCGTTCTGGCGCGCGAGGGGCTGGATTCGTTCGTCTCGCGCGTGGTGTTCTTCATGGTCGTTTTCGGCATCTGCCTGCTGCTGGCAAAACTGTTGTACTGGTTGTTTGACAGCGCAGGGCTGGTGCACCGACGTGAGCCTCAAGGCAGCACAACGCTGTCGCAAGTCTGAGTAGGGATGGTAATGACTGACACAACTTCTGCGCCGCGCTATGCGCTGCGCGGCCTCCAGCTTATTGGCTGGCGAGATATGCAGCACGCGCTGGATTTTTTGTTCTCGGACGGGCAGATGAAATCCGGCACGCTGGTGGCCATCAACGCGGAAAAGATGCTGGCGGTTGAAGACAACGCGGAGGTGAAAAGCCTGATCGAAGCCGCGGAGTTCAAATACGCTGACGGCATCAGCGTGGTGCGATCTATTCGCAAAAAGTATCCTGATGCTAATGTTTCACGCGTCGCAGGGGCCGATCTCTGGGAGCAGCTTATGGCGCGCGCGGGTGCGGAAGGGACGCCGGTCTTCCTGATTGGCGGCAAGCCGGACGTGCTGGCACAGACGGAGCAGAAGCTGCGTAGCCAGTGGAATGTTAACATTGTGGGCAGCCAGGACGGCTACTTCAAACCCGAGGAACGCCAGGCGCTGTTCGAGCGCGTGCGCGACAGCGGGGCGAAAATCGTTACCGTGGCGATGGGCTCTCCACGCCAGGAGATCCTGATGCGCGACTGCCGTCTCGTTTGTCCGGATGCCCTTTATATGGGCGTAGGTGGCACCTACGACGTTTTCACCGGCCACGTTAAGCGCGCGCCGAAAGTCTGGCAAAATCTGGGGCTGGAGTGGCTCTATCGCCTGCTG
Source organism: uncultured Enterobacter sp. (assembly GCA_946477805.1). Lineage (GTDB taxonomy): Bacteria > Pseudomonadota > Gammaproteobacteria > Enterobacterales > Enterobacteriaceae > Enterobacter. Next base: position 1,955 of record CAMKZP010000062.1, on the reverse strand, counting down.
TCTCAGCCGACGCGCATCAAACGGCAGATTCGCCTGCTGCGCTATCTCGGCTGGCACTACACCGGAAAGATGTAATCAAAATGTAGCGCGATGTGCTATTCGCGCTGCAACTCCCCTGCAAAACTGCTGCTAATCTGTGCAATGCATTCATTTTTTTAATGCATCGTTTGCCATTTGGCAGAATTTAAGAAACCATTCGCTCCGTATTTCAGTACCCCTCAAAAATAATAACCGGCACAAAGCCGGGAAACAGCAAACACAACCGAGGATTTATGGCAGAGAAAAAACCGGAGCTACAGCGTGGGCTGGAGGCTCGACACATTGAATTGATAGCGCTGGGCGGCACTATCGGCGTGGGCCTGTTTATGGGCTCCGCAAGCACGCTCAAATGGGCAGGCCCTTCCGTACTGCTGGCGTACATCATCGCCGGGCTGTTCGTTTTCTTCATCATGCGATCGATGGGCGAAATGCTGTTCCTGGAGCCGGTGGCTGGTTCCTTCGCCGTTTACGCGCACCGGTACATGAGCCCGTTTTTCGGCTATCTGACGGCCTGGTCATACTGGTTTATGTGGATGGCCGTGGGGATCTCGGAAATCACCGCGATAGGCGTCTACGTGCAGTTCTGGTTCCCTGATATGGTCCAGTGGATACCCGCGCTTATCGCCGTGGGGCTGGTCGCGCTGGCGAACCTTGCGGCGGTGCGTCTCTACGGTGAAATTGAGTTCTGGTTCGCGATGATCAAAGTCACCACCATCATTGTGATGATTGTGGTCGGCCTGGGCGTAATCTTCTTCGGTTTTGGCAACGGCGGGCACTCTATCGGCTTTGGTAACCTGACCGATCACGGTGGCTTCTTTGCGGGCGGCTGGAAAGGCTTCCTGACGGCGCTCTGCATCGTTGTCGCCTCTTATCAGGGCGTTGAGCTGATCGGCATTACCGCGGGTGAAGCGAAAAACCCGCAGGTCACGCTGCGTAGCGCGGTAGGTAAAGTGCTGTGGCGGATCCTGATTTTCTACGTGGGGGCGATTTTCGTTATCGTGACCATTTTCCCCTGGAACGAAATTGGCACCACCGGCAGCCCGTTCGTCTTAACCTTCGCCAAAATTGGCATTACGGCGGCGGCAGGCATTATTAACTTCGTGGTGCTCACGGCGGCGCTCTCCGGCTGTAACAGCGGCATGTACAGCTGTGGCCGCATGCTTTACGCGCTCGCTAAAAACAAGCAGCTTCCGGCGGCGATGGGAAAAGTGTCGCGCGCGGGTGTGCCGGTGGCCGGCGTGGCGGTGTCCATTGCGATTCTGCTGATAGGCTCGTGCCTGAACTACATCATCCCCAATCCGCAGCGCGTGTTCGTATACGTGTACAGCGCCAGCGTACTGCCGGGCATGATCCCGTGGTTTGTGATCCTCATTAGCCAGCTGCGTTTCCGCCAGGCGCACAAGCAGGCGATCGCAGGCCATCCGTTCCGTTCGATTCTGTTCCCGTACGCGAACTATTTAACGATGGCGTTTCTGATTTGCGTATTAATCGGAATGTACTTTAATGAAGACACCCGCATGTCGCTGTTTGTCGGGATGATCTTCCTTGCCGCCGTGACGGCTGCATACAAGATATTTGGCCTGGGCCGCCGCGCCACCGCGCATTAAGTGAAGGAATAAGCGGCAAAATGTGCAAACCATAACCAAACGCGCATTTTTTTCAAAAAAGCACTAGACAGCGGGGTCGGAGGTACGTAATATCCAGCCCCGCAACGGCGCTAAGCGCCCGTAGCTCAGCTGGATAGAGCGCTGCCCTCCGGAGGCAGAGGTCTCAGGTTCGAATCCTGTCGGGCGCACCATTAACCCGGTGCTGGAGCTGCGGTGGTCTGAGAAGTAGTCAGTACCGCGTGATAAGAATACAGTGGTGGCTATAGCTCAGTTGGTAGAGCCCTGGATTGTGATTCCAGTTGTCGTGGG
>CAMKZP010000061.1 GCA_946477805.1 uncultured Enterobacter sp. | reverse complement strand
GCTGGCGTCGGGTTGGGTGGTAGAGATGGCAGGGGACATTTCGCATCTCGATGCCCCTGCGCTGGACGAACTGCAGCGTTAACGACGTATCGGAATTAAGAATTCCATGCGCAGTTCGATCGGGCCTTCCTCCGGCTTCACGTCGCTGGCCGGATAGTAGCGCTCGATATCCTGACCTTTACGGCGATTGAGGTTCAGCATTGGCATGCAGGTCCCGTAGACGGTCAGGATAAATTCCTGAACCCCCGTTCCCAGCCCCTCATAAGAGAACATGGCGTATTCTCCGCCTTCCAGCACGACCGGTTTTGAGCCCTGAATGTAGCCGTTCGCCATCTCAGGCGTGAGCGCGGTGGTATAAAATACCTCCTGCTCGTCGTCTTTCTCATGGCTTGGGTGTGATTCATTCAGACCGTACAGAATCGGCGGGATCGCCGGTGCATGGCTCAGGAAATCGCGCCAGAACTGGACGCGCATCTGATGGCGGAACTCGGAGATCTGCTCCAGAGAGCAGGAGTAGCTCTGCGTCGTGCCGATCAGATGGGTTTCCGGCAGCGTGACCATTTCATATTTCGGCATCGCGAACTCGCCCAGGCGAAGCGGCGGACGCATGCCAAACGAGCTCCAGTCCGGCGAGCGGCGATAGAGCGCTGGCGTCAACGAGAACTGTTTTTTAAAGGCGCGGGTGAAGGTTTGCTGCGAATCGAAACGGTACTGAAGCGCAATATCCAGAATCGGACGCGCGGTCAGGCGCAGCGCGACGGCGGACTTTGATAAACGACGTGCGCGAATATAGGCACCGATGGCATGACCGGTAACATCCTTGAACATCCTTTGCAGATGCCACTTGGAATAGCCCGCTTTGGCCGCCACATTATCCAGTGACAAAGGCTGGTCGAGATGACCTTCCAGCCTGGTTAGCAGGTCGGGAATAATTCCAGTTTGATCCATATACTATCCTCATCCTTAAAACAGCAGGTGCCTGATAACAGGTTAGCGGATAATAGCATTTTTTGATGTTTTAGCATTCGGTGTTTTTTTTGCGCATTAGTGCTTTTTGAAGCACATTATCGGCGGATATATTCTAATCCTGTGATCTTGCTACCTTTTTGTCCAGGGTGTTGAATAATCCCCCCGTGTAATTTTAAAGAATGGTAACAATATGAAATACAAGACTTTGATCTTCACCGCGCTCATGCTGCTGGCAGGGCGCGCGGCCCATGCGGAGCAGATCGGCTCCGTCGATACCGTGTTTAAAGTGTTCGGCCCTGACCATAAAATCGTGGTGGAAGCCTTCGACGATCCGGACGTGAAAAACGTCACCTGCTACGTCAGCCGGGCGAAAACGGGTGGAATTAAAGGCGGCCTGGGGCTGGCGGAAGACACGTCAGACGCGGCCATTTCCTGCCAGCAGGTGGGCCCGGTTGAGCTGAGCGATAAAATCAAAAACGGCAAGGCGCAGGGCGACGTGGTGTTCCAGAAACGGACCTCGCTGGTCTTCAAAAAGCTGCAGGTGGTGCGTTTTTATGATGCCAAACGCAATACCCTGGCGTACCTGGCCTATTCCGACAAAGTGGTAGAAGGTTCACCGAAAAACGCCATCAGCGCCGTGCCGATTATGCCGTGGCACTGATCGGGGATGAATCATGCAACAACCTGTGGTCTGGCTGGTTGAAGACGAAACCAGTATCGCCGACACGCTTATCTACATGCTTCAGCAGGAAGGGTTTGCGGTAAAAGCGTTTGAGCGCGGTTTACCCGTGCTGGAGGAGGCGCGGCGGCAGGTTCCGGCGCTCGCTATCCTGGACGTCGGGCTGCCGGACATCAGCGGTTTTGAGCTGTGCCGTCAGCTTCTGGCGCAGCATCCGTCGCTGCCGGTACTGTTCCTGACGGCGCGCAGCGACGAGGTGGATAAGCTGCTTGGCCTGGAAATGGGCGCTGACGACTACGTCGCCAAGCCTTTCTCCCCGCGGGAAGTGTGCGCCCGCGTAAGAACAATTTTACGGCGGATGCAAAAATCAGCCGCGCCGTCTGACATCGTCCGCATCGGGCAGTTTGAGCTCAACGAGCCGGCCGCCCGCATTAGCTGGTGCGGGGAACCCCTGCCGCTGACCCGCTACGAGTTTCTGCTACTCAAAACGCTGTTGCAGGCACCGGGGCGCGTGTTTTCACGCCAGCAGCTAATGGATAAAGTGTGGGGTGACGACGGCGACAGTTTCGATCGCACCGTGGATACCCACATCAAAACCCTGCGCGCGAAACTGCGGCTGGTGAACGATGAACTTTCGCCCATCAGTACCCACCGCGGTATGGGCTATAGCCTGGGGCTTTACTGATGCGCATTGGCATGCGGCTGCTGCTGGGGTACTTCCTGATTGTGGCCATCGCCGCATGGTTTGTGCTGTCGATCTTTGTCCAGGAGGTGAAGCCCGGCGTGCGTGGGGCAACAGAGGGCACGTTAATCGATACCGCGACTTTACTGGCCGAAGTCGGGCGTGACGATCTGCTCTCGGGCAACGCGCAGCAGGGCAAGCTGGCGCAGGCCTTTTCACAGCTTCATCAGCGTCCGCTTCGCGCCAATATCGGCGGCATTCAAAAAGTACGTAACGAGTATCACGTCTATATGACGGATGCCCGGGGCTGGGTGGTGTTTGATTCCGCCGGTCAGGCCGTGGGAAAAGATTACTCCCGCTGGAACGACGTCTGGCTGACGCTTCGCGGGAAATACGGTGCGCGCAGTACCCGGAGCAACCCTGACGATCCGCAGAGCACGGTGATGTACGTTGCCGCGCCGGTTGTGGATCGCGGCGAGATTGTTGGCGTGCTGTCGGTAGGCAAACCGAACAGCGCGATGGCGCCGGTTGTCCACCGCAGCGAACGACGGATCCTGTGGGCGGGCGGGGCGCTGCTCGGCATTGCCCTGCTGATTGGCCTGGCCGTGGTCTGGTGGATCAACCGTTCCATCGGGACCTTAGCGCGCTACGCCGACTCGGTGACTACCGATACGCCTCTCCCGCTTCCCAACCCCGGCAGCAGCGAACTGCGCAAGCTGGCGCAGGCGCTGGAAAATATGCGTATTCGCCTCGAAGGGAAAAACTACATTGAGCACTATGTTCACGCCCTCACACACGAGCTGAAAAGCCCGCTTGCCGCTATTCGCGGCGCGGCTGAGATCCTTAGCGAGCGGCCACCTGCGCAGGTTGCCGGGCGGTTTATCGACAATATTCTGGTGCAAAACGCGCGCATGCAGACGCTGGTCGAAAAACTGCTTGCCCAGGCGCGGCTTGAAAATCGGGTGGAGATTGTGCCGGTCGGCGTTGACGTCGACCGGCTTTTTGCTCGCCTGGCCGATGCGCGTTCGGCGGCTCTGCTGGCGAAGAACATGACGCTGACGAGCTAAAGCCTCTCTCTGTGCGTGGCGGGGGATCCCGAGCTGCTCGAGCAGGCGCTGGGTAATTTGCTGGATAACGCCATCGACTTCACGCCGCCCGGCGGGGAAATTGCGCTGACGGCGCGTGAGGCAGAGGCTCAGGTCCTGCTTACGGTGGCCGATAGCGGGAGCGGGATCCCGGATTACGCCCTGGCGCGGGTTTTTGAACGCTTTTATTCCCTTCCGCGCAGCAACGGAGTGAAGAGCAGCGGGCTTGGGCTGGCCTTTGTTCAGGAGGTTGCCCGTTTGCACCAGGGGAGCATTACGTTGCAGAATCGGGACGAAGGGGGCGTAACCGCCACGCTGACACTTCACCGTCACTTCACATAGCTTCAAACTGGCCCCACATAGCCCCGCTACGCTCTCCTCATCACAAAGGAGACGTAATGATGAAATCCCCCCTGTTCTGGAAAGTGAGCACCCTGCTGGGGTGCATTCTGCTGCTGTTAGTTCCGCTATTTATGGTCAGCAACCTGATTGCGGAGCGAGAGAGCTACCGCAACGACGTTGAAAACACGCTTCGTCAAAGTACCAGCGGACCGCAAAAGCTGGTCGGCCCGCTCATTGCTATTCCGGTGACGGAGATCTTTTACAAGCTGGAGGACGAAAAAAAGGTCGAGTATAAGAAAAGCTACATACACTTCATTCTGCCTGAATCTCTGCTTGTTGACGGGAATCAGCGCGTTGAGTCTCGCAGTATTGGCATCTATGACGGCCAGATCTGGAACACCGACCTGAAGATAAAAGCGCAGTTCAGCACGGAGAAAATGGCGCAGCTGAAGGGGGAAACCATGACCCTGGGACAGCCGTTTATCACTGTGGGCGTGGGTGATGCCCGTGGAATCGGCACGGTGAAGGTGGCAAACATTAACGGTGAAACCCCGACCGTAGAGCCGGGCTCGGGCGTGTACGGGGCGCTTGCTGGCATTCATATTCCGCTGACGGACAAAGCGCTGGAGGCAGATACCATTGCGCTGGATATGTCGTTAAATCTGGCCGGAACCGGCAGCTTTGCCGTTGTGCCCGTAGGGCGTAACAGTGAAATGACCCTCAACAGCAACTGGCCGCATCCGGGCTTTATGGGCAACTATCTGCCGGTGACGCATAAAATTGGTGATTCTGGCTTTCAGGCGAACTGGCAGAGCAGCTGGTTTGCGAACAATATGGAGGGCTGGTTCAGTGGGCAGGATTCCCCGCAATGGAGCGAAATCCCTGCTTTTAGCGTGACCGTCGCGACGCCAGCCGACCAGTATCAGTTGACCGACCGTGCGGTGAAGTATGCCATCCTGCTGATTGCCCTGACGTTCATGGCTTTCTTTGTCTTCGAAACCCTGACCGGGCTGCGTCTGCACCCGATGCAGTATTTACTGGTGGGGCTTTCACTGGTGCTGTTCTATCTGGTGCTGCTGGCGTTGTCTGAGCACATTGGGTTTACCCCCGCCTGGATCGTCGCAAGCCTGGTGGGGGCGGCGATGAACGGAATGTATCTGCAGGCCGTGCTCAAAAGCTGGAAGCGCAGCGGGCTGTTCGTGCTGGCGCTGTTGGGGCTAAACGTCGTGATGTGGTTCCTGCTGCGCTCGGAAGACAGCGCGCTGCTGCTGGGGTCAGCGGTTCTCGCGGCGGCACTCTTCGCGGTGATGTACCTGACGCGTCACTTTGACTGGTATTCGCTCTCCCAGCCGAAGCGTCCGAAACCTCCCGCAGAGCCTGATAGCGATACGATGCGGATCTGGAAATAAAAAAAACGGCGCAAATGCGCCGTTTTTTAATGCTCTGACCGCGGGATTACTCCTGCAGGTCACCGCAGAAACGATACCCTTCGCCGTGAATGGTGGCGATGATTTCCGGCGTATCAGGCGTAGATTCGAAGTGCTTACGAATACGACGGATGGTTACATCTACGGTGCGGTCATGCGGCTTCAGCTCGCGACCGGTCATTTTCTTCAGCAGCTCTGCACGGGACTGAATTTTGCCCGGGTTTTCGCAGAAGTGCAGCATCGCGCGGAATTCACTGCGCGGCAGTTTATACTGCTCACCGTTCGGGCTAATCAGCGAACGGCTATTGATATCAAGCTCCCAGCCGTTGAACTTGTAGCTGTCGACGCTACGGCGCTCTTCGCTGATCGTACCCAAATTCATGGTACGGGACAGCAGGTTGCGGGCACGAATGGTAAGCTCGCGCGGATTAAACGGTTTGGTGATGTAATCATCCGCACCGATTTCCAGGCCAAGGATCTTATCAACTTCGTTGTCACGGCCCGTCAGGAACATTAACGCGACGTTCGCCTGTTCACGCAGCTCGCGTGCCAGAAGAAGGCCGTTTTTGCCCGGCAGGTTGATGTCCATAATGACCAGGTTGATATCATTTTCAGAAAGGATCTGATGCATCTCTGCGCCATCGGTCGCTTCAAAGACATCGTAGCCTTCTGCTTCGAAAATGCTCTTTAACGTGTTGCGTGTAACCAACTCGTCTTCAACGATAAGAATGTGCGGGGTCTGCATGTTTGCTACCTAAATTGCCAACTAAATCGAAACAGGAAGTACAAAAGTCCCTGACCTGCCTGATGCATGTCGCAAATTAACATGACCGGCCTAACGTGACTAAAGTACGTAATTGCGTTCTTGATGCACTTTCCATCAACGTCAACAACATCATTAGCTTGGTCGTGGGTACTTTCCCTTTGGACCCGACAGTGTCAAAAACGGCTGTCATCCTAACCATTTTAACAGCAACATAACAGGCTAAGTGACACCGGACACCCAATAAAACTACGCTTCGTTGACATATATCAAGTTCAATTGTAGCACGTTAACAGTTTGATGAAATCATCGTAGCCGAATGCTAGCCTTTGTCACAATTTTTCAATAAACCAACCAGTTGCGGATGTTGATTGATAAACAATACGAATCCAATAATGCCAGGGTATTCATATGGTCATTATCATTATAAAACATAAGGATAATGAGGTTCTGTTAACATTCTAACTGATTGTTCCGTCACAAAATAGTTTAGCGTCTTTAAATTGTTATGAAACGCTATTTCGGTGATTTGTGTTGCAATTTTGTAAATTCGCGCTGCGTAATATGTTGAAGCGCATCACATTTCCACCCGCTAACTGTTTAAAAAGAGAGCATAAATGCATTTGTCGATAGTGCTGGTCGCGCCAGCAAGAGCTGAAAATATAGGCGCTGCGGCGCGCGCCATGAAGACCATGGGTTTTACCGATTTACGTATCGTGGACAGCACGGCGCACCTGGAGCCTGCGGCCCGCTGGGTGGCGCACGGTTCGGGAGATATTCTCGATAATATAACCACTTACGCTACGCTCGCTGACGCGCTGCACGATATTTCGTTCACCGTGGCGACCACCGCGCGCAGCCGGGCGAAGTTCCATTACTACGCGACGCCTGCGGAGCTGGTGCCCATGCTGGAAGAAAAGAGCCAGTGGCTGGAGAAAGCGGCGCTGGTTTTTGGCCGCGAAGATTCCGGGCTGACGAACGAGGAGCTGGAGCTTGCGGATCTGCTAACGGGCGCGCCAATGGTTGCTGATTATCCGTCTCTCAATTTAGGCCAGGCGGTGATGGTGTATTGCTATCAATTAGCATCCTTAATGCAAATTCCTCAGCCGCGCGCGTTCGGGACGGACGAAAACCAGCTGGCAGCGCTGCGTACTCGCGTGGAGAGCCTGTTATTACAGCTGGGCGTTGCGGACGATCGGAAAATGGTGGACTGGCTGCAGCAGCGTTTGGGCAGACTTGAGCAACGCGACACCGCCATGCTGCACCGTTTGCTCCACGATATCGAAAAAAAACTGGCCGAGTAAAATGCTGCCATAGGTTTTTAGTATGGATGAACCCTCTGATGTCTGGGGTTGCTTTTGGGGGATTCGGATGAAAATAAAACGTCAGGCAGCGTGACGTGAGAGTGGTCCGAATTGTGAGCGCATTAAAAATTCGTTGACTTAAGGTGTCCGATCCTTTAACCCTAAAAGGATACAGCACAGACAGATAATAATGACAGAGTACACAACATCCATGAAACGCATCAGCATCACCACCATTACCACAACCACCATCATTACCACAGGTAACGATGCGGGCTGACGCGTACAGGAAAAACAAAAAAAGCCCGCACCTGAACAGTGCGGGCTTTTTTTTCGGCTAAAGGAAAAGAGGTAGAACCATGCGAGTGTTGAAGTTCGGCGGTACATCAGTGGCAAATGCAGAACGATTTCTGCGCGTTGCCGATATCCTGGAAAGCAACGCCAGGCAGGGGCAGGTCGCGACCGTGCTCTCTGCCCCGGCAAAAATTACCAACCATCTGGTGGCGATGATTGAAAAGACCATCGGTGGCCAGGATGCACTTCCGAACATTAGCGACGCCGAGCGTATCTTCGCCGACCTGCTGCAGGGGCTGGCAGAGGCGCTGCCGGGCTTCCCGCACGCTCAGCTGAAGGCCACCGTTGAGCAAGAGTTTGCCCAGATCAAACACGTTCTGCACGGCATCAGCCTGCTCGGCCAGTGCCCGGACAGCATCAACGCGGCGCTGATCTGCCGCGGTGAAAAACTCTCCATCGCCATCATGGCCGGCGTGCTGGAAGCGCGCGGCCACAGCGTGACCGTCATTGACCCGGTTGAAAAACTGCTGGCGGTGGGCCACTACCTCGAATCTACCGTTGATATTGCCGAATCAACCCGCCGCATTGCCGCAAGCAAAATTCCGTCTGACCATATGATCCTGATGGCGGGCTTCACCGCCGGGAACGAGAAGGGCGAGCTGGTGGTGCTGGGGCGCAACGGCTCTGACTACTCAGCCGCCGTGCTGGCCGCCTGTTTACGTGCAGACTGCTGTGAGATCTGGACTGACGTTGACGGCGTTTATACCTGCGACCCGCGCCAGGTGCCGGACGCCAGGCTGCTCAAGTCGATGTCGTATCAGGAAGCGATGGAGCTCTCCTACTTCGGCGCTAAAGTGCTTCACCCGCGTACCATCTCCCCGATTGCCCAGTTCCAGATCCCCTGCCTGATTAAAAACACCGGCAACCCGCAGGCGCCGGGCACGCTGATCGGCGCCAGCTCTGATGAAGACGGCCTGCCGGTGAAAGGTATTTCTAACCTGAATAACATGGCGATGTTCAGCGTCTCCGGCCCGGGTATGAAAGGGATGGTGGGCATGGCGGCGCGCGTTTTTGCGGCCATGTCCCGCAACGGGATCTCGGTGGTATTGATCACCCAGTCTTCGTCCGAATACAGCTCCAGATAAAACTCTTCTTCCAGCGCGCGGCGCGCGCTGGAAGAAGAGTTTTATCTGGAGCTGAAAGAGGAGCTGCTGGAGCCGCTGAATATTCAGGAGCGTCTGGCGGTCATTTCCGTCGTCGGCGACGGTATGCGCACGCTGCGCGGCATCTCCGCTAAGTTCTTTGCCGCGCTGGCCCGCGCCAATATCAACATCGTGGCGATTGCGCAGGGCTCGTCCGAGCGTTCCATCTCCGTGGTGGTGGATAACGACGATGCCACCACCGGCGTGCGCGTGGTTCACCAGATGCTGTTCAACACCGACCAGGTAATCGAGCTGTTCCTGATTGGCGTCGGCGGCGTGGGCGGCGCGCTGCTGGAGCAGGTAAAGCGCCAGCAGGAGTGGCTCAAGAAGAAGCATATCGACCTGCGCGTCTGCGGGATCGCGAATTCAAAGGCGTTGCTGACCAACGTTCACGGGCTGAACCTGGAAAACTGGCAGGCCGAGATGAGCGAGGCGAAGGAGCCGTTCAACCTGGGCCGCCTGATCCGTCTGGTGAAAGAGTATCATCTGCTTAACCCGGTAATTGTTGACTGTACCTCGAACCAGGCGGTAGCGGATCAGTACGCCGACTTCCTGCGCGAGGGCTTCCACGTGGTCACGCCGAACAAAAAGGCCAACACCTCGTCGATGGATTACTATCACCAGCTGCGTCTGGCGGCGAGCAAATCGCGCCGCAAGTTCCTCTATGACACAAACGTTGGTGCAGGCCTGCCGGTTATCGAAAACCTGCAAAACCTGCTCAACGCGGGTGACGAACTGCAGCGTTTCTCCGGTATTCTTTCGGGCTCGCTGTCGTTTATCTTTGGCAAGCTGGATGAGGGGATGAGCCTGTCGGAGGCCACCCGCGCCGCGCGCGAGCTGGGCTATACCGAGCCGGATCCGCGCGACGATCTCTCCGGCATGGACGTGGCGCGCAAGCTGCTGATCCTGGTGCGTGAGACCGGCAGCGAGCTGGAGCTGTCCGACATCGTGATTGAGCCGGTGCTCCCGGCAGACTTTGATGACGGCGGTGACGTCAGCACCTTTATGGCGAATCTGCCGCAGCTTGACGATGCCTTTGCCGCCCGCGTGGCGAAAGCCCGTGATGAAGGTAAGGTATTGCGCTATGTTGGCAATATTGAAGAAGATGGCGTCTGTCGGGTGAAGATTGCCGAAGTGGACGGCAACGATCCGCTGTATAAAGTGAAAAACGGCGAGAATGCTCTGGCGTTCTACAGCCACTATTATCAGCCATTGCCGCTGGTGCTTCGCGGCTATGGCGCAGGGAACGATGTTACGGCGGCGGGCGTGTTTGCCGATCTGCTGCGTACCCTGTCATGGAAGTTAGGAGTTTAACATGGTCAAAGTTTATGCCCCGGCTTCCAGCGCCAATATGAGCGTCGGATTTGACGTGCTGGGCGCGGCGGTCACGCCGGTGGACGGTTCGCTGCTGGGCGACACGGTAACGGTGGAGGCGGCAGAGAGCTTCAGCCTGAACAACGTGGGCCGCTTCGCCAGTAAGCTGCCGTCTGAGCCGCGCGAAAATATCGTTTATCAGTGCTGGGAGCGCTTCTGTCAGGAGATCGGCAAAAACGTGCCGGTCGCCATGACCCTGGAAAAAAGCATGCCGATCGGCTCAGGCCTGGGTTCCAGCGCCTGCTCGGTGGTTGCCGCGCTGGTGGCGATGAACGAGCACTGCGGCAAGCCGCTGAACAACAGCCGCCTGCTCGGCCTGATGGGCGAGCTGGAAGGGCGCATCTCCGGCAGCATCCATTACGATAACGTGGCGCCGTGCTTCCTCGGCGGCATGCAGCTGATGATCGAAGAAAATGGCATCATCAGCCAGCAGGTGCCAGGGTTTGATGAGTGGCTGTGGGTGCTGGCCTATCCGGGCATTAAGGTTTCAACCGCCGAAGCGCGTGCGATCCTGCCCGCGCAGTATCGTCGTCAGGACTGTATCACCCACGGGCGTCATCTGGCGGGCTTTATTCACGCCTGCTACACCCGTCAGCCGCAGCTGGCGGCGAAGCTGATGAAGGACGTTATTGCCGAGCCGTACCGCACGAAGCTGCTGCCGGGCTTTAACGAGGCGCGGCAGGCTGCGATGGATATTGGCGCGCAGGCGTGCGGCATCTCCGGCTCCGGCCCGACGCTGTTCGCCCTTTGCGACAAGCCGGACACCGCGCAGCGCGTGGCGGACTGGCTCTCTAAACACTACCTGCAAAATCAGGAAGGCTTTGTTCATATTTGCCGTCTGGACACGGCTGGCGCACGAGTACTGGGATAAATAAATAATGAAACTCTACAACCTTAAAGATCATAACGAGCAGGTCAGCTTTTCGCAGGCGGTGACTCAGGGGCTGGGCAAACATCAGGGGCTGTTCTTCCCGCATGACCTGCCGGAATTTCAGCTGACCGACATCGACGAGCTGCTGAAGCAGGACTTCGTCACCCGCAGCACTAAAATTCTGTCGGCGTTTATCGGCGATGAGATCCCGCAGGCGCTGCTGGAAGAGCGCGTGCGCGCGGCGTTCGCTTTTCCGGCGCCGGTTAAGCAGGTTGAGCCGGACGTTGGCTGTCTGGAGCTGTTCCACGGCCCGACGCTGGCGTTCAAGGACTTCGGCGGGCGCTTTATGGCGCAGATGCTGACGCACATCAGCGGTGACAAACCGGTGACCATCCTGACCGCGACCTCCGGTGATACCGGCGCGGCGGTAGCCCATGCGTTCTACGGCCTGAAAAACGTGCGCGTGGTGATCCTCTATCCGAAAGGCAAAATCAGCCCGCTGCAGGAAAAGCTG